>NZ_JAELTZ010000030.1:0-48552 GCF_016429115.1 Aquitalea sp. ASV15
ACCGTGAAACGCCTTAGCGCCGATGATAGTGTGGCATTCGCCATGTGAAAGTAGGACACCGCCAGACTCCCCTTACAAAAGCCCAGCTCAACCGAGCTGGGCTTTTTGCATTGGGGCTGGCTCTGGTCTTGGTCATAGCATAAGCCGCCTGTGGGCGGCTTTGTTGCGTCTCGGCCCGTGCATTCCGGGCGGCGTGGCTGTGCTGCCTGCCCCCGAGGGCAGCAAACAGCTATGATGTTGCTGTCATCGACAGGAGGAATGCATCATGGCCCGAATTCTGCTCTGTATCCTTGCCTTGTTGCTGGCCAGCCTGACACAGGCGGCAGAGCCGCGGCTGGCCCCGGATAATTGGGAACAGCAACGCACGCTGGTGCTGGGTGGGCAGCCGATTTATCTGTTCATGGCCAAGGAGGGGGAGCTGACTGCCCAGCAGCGTGTGGCCAGGGTGCAGGCTCGCTTGCAGGCTCTGGAACAGGCGGATGCCAGCCATCCGGTTGAGGCGACACCTTATGGGCAGGGGGCGAGTGCCGGCTACCGGCTGTCGGTCAACGGCAAGTCGCTATTCAATATTGTTGCGGGTGATCTGGATCCGGCGGATGGCCTGAGCTTGCAGCAGTCTGCCAGCAATGTGCAGCAGCGCCTGAATGCCTTGCGACTGGCTTATCTGGAAGAGCATTCTTCCGGCGCACTCGTCAGTGCGCTGGCGCAGAGTCTGGCGGGTAGTGTGCTGTTTGCCGCCCTGCTCTATCTGATCATGGTCTTGCGTCGGCGGGCATTGTTGCGGGTGTCGCACCGCCATGCCCTGTTTCCCGGCTGGCTTAGCAAACGGCAGACGCTGCGCCGGCTGCTGCAGCGTGCCGAAGGCAGCATCATCAACCTGACCACTGCGCTGTGCGTCATTTTCCTCAGCTATCTGTGGCTTACCTGGCTGCTGGGACGTTTTCCCTATACCCTGCCCTGGAGTCGCCGCCTGGGCAGTTTCCTGTGGCAGCTGGTCGCCACGCTGGCGGCTGATGCGCTCAGTGCCGTTCCCGGTTTGCTGACGGTGGGACTGATCTTCCTGTTTACCCGCTTGCTGACCCGTGGTTTGCAGTTGATATTCGACATGGCCGAACGTGGCCAGCTGCGTTTTCCCGGCCTGCATCCCGAGACTGCCGGTGCCACCCGTCGGCTGCTGGGGGTGGTGCTCTGGCTGTTTGCGCTGACCGTTGCCTATCCCTATCTGCCTGGTGCCGACTCTGATGCATTCAAGGGAATGAGCGTGTTTTTCGGTTTGCTGGTTACCTTGGGCTCGGCGGGCATCATGAACCATGCGATGAGTGGCCTGGTCCTGGTGTATTCGCGAGCCCTGCGACCGGGAGACTTTGTGCGTATTGGCGATGTCGAGGGCGTGGTAACCGAACTCAGTGCACTGTCGACCAAGATACTGACCCGGCAGGAACATGAGGTGACCCTGCCCAATGCGGTGGTGGTGGGCGGCAAGGTGGAGAATTACAGCCGGACCAGCCCGGGGCGGGGGCTGATGCTGACGACCACGGTCACCATTGGTTACGACACGCCGTGGCGACAGGTGAAAGCCATGCTGGAGCTGGCGGCCCACCGCACCTCGCTGGTGGATCACACCGAAGCGGTGGTGGTGCGGCAGTTGAATCTGCAGGACTTTTACGTCGAGTACGAACTGCAGCTGCGTGCGCTGGCCGATGCCCTGCCACAGGAAGTGCGCAGCGAGCTGCATGGGCACATTCAGGATACCTTCAACGAATTCGGCGTGCAGATCATGTCGCCACATTTCATGGCCCAGCCGGAGCAGGCGGTGGTGGTGCCGGCTGCGCAGTGGTATGCGCCGCCCGCGCAGCCGGCCGCGGCAAAGGGGGAATAGGCTGCTTAGCTGTTTGTCATGAATTGTGAGAAATCTGCAGTGTGCAATGCAGCGGGCAGCCTTATGTGCTTGAGCAGGGCAATCCGCGCTTTCTCTGGCGGGAATTTATATTAATTGTTTAAGTGATCGCCAATTTTATCAATGAATAACGGCGCAATGCTTGCCTCCCGGCGTGGCTTGCTGCTATACCAAAGGGGTAAATTATCGCTTTGCTGCCGGCTTCCCATTCCCGGCGGCCATCCGCCGGGGGATACCGTCATGTCGTCGCTGCCAATGAGGCTGTTGATCCTGGAAGACCAGGTCATTCTGCGCAAGCTGATTTCCCGCCAGACCGGTTTTTTCAGCCGGCATGCCACCCAGATCGATGAGTTCAGCGACCCGGCCGAGGCACTGCGCAGCGCTGCCGAAACCAGCTATGACCTGATCATTACCGATATCGGCATGCCGGGCATGAACGGCATCGATTTCATCAAGAATCTCACCGCCATCGGCTGCCGGGCCTCGCTGTTGATCATTTCCGGCTATGACGAGCGTACCTTGCACACCATTGCCGACATGGCGCGCCACCAGGGCATCGAGAGCGTGCATTTCCTGTGCAAGCCCTACAGCATCGACCAGTTTCTGCATCGGCTCAACGCCGTCTTTGCCGATCTGGAGCAACGCGCGCTGGCCTACCCGCTTGATTTGCAAAAGGTCTGGCAGGACTGCATCAGCCAGCCACTGCAGCTGGAGTTCAAGCCGGTACTGAGCCGGGACATGCAGCAGCTGCGCGGCATGCAGCTGGCCGCCATCAGGCTGCCCGACGGGCTGTTGCCGCTGGATGCCGCCCGCTACCGCCAGCTGGCGGCCAACCCGCCATTGCCGGTGCTGATTCTGGAAGTGGTGCTGGAGCAGTTGGCCCAGTTGCTGGCCAGCCTGCCGCGGGAGCAGCGCCAGCACTGTCTGTTCAGTCTTTATCTGGATGGTGCTTGCCTGGCCAACGACAATCTGTTCGACCGTTACAACAGCGTATTGCGGCAATATGGCATCCAGCCCGGGCAGATCGGTTTTCTGCTGGCCGATGGCCTGCAGCAGCAAACTGCCGCGGTCTGCTTTGAAAACATTGCCAAATTGAAGTACTTCGGCTTTGCGCTGCTGGCAGACCAGCTGGGCGAGGGTGGCCTGACCGTGGGCAATCTGTTGCGGCTGCCACTGGATGGCGCCACCGTTTCTGCCCCGGCCCTGCGCCAGTTGCGCGCGCAGGGGGTGGACATGCCGGCACTATTGCAATGCTGTGGCCTGAGCCTGTCGCAGCTGAGCATCACCCGGCTCGACATGGAAGCCGACCTCGAACTGCTGGCTGGTCTGGAGGGGTGCAGCGTCAGTGGCGAGCAGATCGCCCTGCAGCTGGGCAGCGGCGAACTATCATCTTATTTACAGCAACAGACTGCCGGCGAGCTTACGCACTAGACCGGCAGCGTAGCGATGTCCCGCCATGCAAAGGGGTAAACATGTCCAACGAACTGGAAAAGCTCAAGATACTGGTGGTGGATGACCAGTCACTGGTCAGGACGCTGGTCAGCCAGTCCTTGCAATCCATGGGTATCCGTGCGGAAAACATCTCGCAGGCGCCGGATGGCAGCACCGCCATGCGCACGCTGGACATGCGCATGGTTGACCTGGTGCTGTGCGATGTGGAAATGAAGCCGATGAACGGCCTGGACCTGCTCAAGGAACTGCGCTGCGGCCATACCATGAATGCATCCAACCTGCCCTTCATCATCCTGTCCGGGCATGCCGACCGCGGCAATGTCACGGTGGCGGTGCAGCTGCATGCCGATGGTTTCGTGGTGAAGCCACCCAAGCCGGTGGATGTGGAAAAGGCCATCATGCAGGCCTTGCGTCGCACCCGGCCCGAGGTCGATCCCTTCAGCTATTACGGTGTGGATACCGGTACCGACTACGACAAGAAAGTATTCCGCCGCCTGTTCGAGCCGCGCCCGGAAGACCTGCCGGATGCGCCCAATGAGACCGTTACCGTAAACAGTGCCAAGCCCGGTGCGGTACTGGCCGAGGACCTGTTCAGCAAGAGCGGTCACCTGCTGCTGCCACGCGGTGCCAGCATATCCGCCAACCAGCTGGCGGTGCTGCGCAACTACAGCGACCGCTATGGCGTACAGCAGCTGGTGGTGGAAAAAGCCGTGGTGGTTGCCAGTGATGGCGACCCTGCTTCCGAGCCGACCGGCTGAAACAGACTGCCCGCAGGGGAGAGTGCATGGCCACGATCAGCAGCAAGGCAAGCCAGACCTTATCCATCGGCAGGGCGGTGATTGCCATCGTGGTGTTGCTGGGGGTCTTCCAGATCGGCTGGGTGGCCAGATTGCTGTCGGTGTCATGGCAGCACTACCAGCAGGCGGTAGCGCTGGCCGATGTGCAGGAGATCCGCACCAAGCTGTATACCGCGGCCGATCTGCTGCGGCGCGAGGCCATACTCAGCCGCAGCCTGCTGTATCGCAGCTATCCGCCATTTCCGCAGGAGCGCAGCCAGCTGCTGTTGCTGCGCACGCAGGCCGATCACTGGATGGAACTGGCGCAGGCTGCCAGCCAGCGCGATGTGGTGAGCGAGCAGCGCGCCAAGCTGGCCATGGTGCAGCTGCAACTGGACAGTTTCCGCAGCTTGCGGCCCGAGGTGGACATGCGCATCGGCCCGGCCTGGGGGCAGGATGAAACCCTGGGTTATGCCGAGGAACTGTCCTCCCGCCATTTGCAGGATGCCATCGATAACGTGCTGATCGGCATGAACGGTCAGATGAAATGGACTGCGCCGGCCGGGCTTTTCGTCAATATGGACATTGCCCAGAGCAGCTGGAGCATAGGCCATACCCTGCGCACCACCGCCACCGCCTTGCTGCTGCGCAGCCAGCTGGACTCGCCGCTGAGCGAGACCGAAGAGGGTGACCTGCAGTCGCGGCTGGACCTGAGCAACCTGATGCTGCAACAGCTGCGGGTGGATGCCGGCCATCTCGAAGACCCGGCGCTGGCCGACAGCCTGCGCCGCATTTCCGATTCTGCCCTGGCGCTGCACATGCTCAACAAGCAGCAACTGCAGCGCCAGCAGCAGCACCAGAGCATGCATGACATGCAAGGCGGCATGCAGCAGCTGCTGGACAAGGTGCAGCAGGAAAGCTGGGCGCTGTTCCAGCATGCCAACCGCCTGTGTGCCGAGCAGATCCAGCAGGCACTGGCTGATTACCGCCGCCAGCTGATCCATGACAGCCTGCTGGGGCTGGCGATACTGGGACTGGCGCTGATCCTGCTGTACAGCATGACCAAACGGGTGCTCAAGCCGCTCAACCATCTGCAAAGCATGCTGGATGCCGCCGGCGACGCCATCATGACCATCAGCCAGCAAGGCCGGGTGCTATCGGCCAATGCCGGCGCCCAGCGACTATTCGGCACCGGCAGCCAGGAACTGGAAGGCCGGCACATCAGCCAGCTGCTGCGGCTGCAACAGTCCCTGGCCGACACCCTGCTGGCGGTCAGCGAGCTGGGCAGCCAGCAGCTGCAAGGCGAGGGCATCAAGCTTAATGGCGAATTGTTTTTCGCCGGTATCACCCTCAGCACCTTCCGTACCTCGGCGGCGGAAAAAGTCTTCATGCTCATCGTGCGCGACGAACATCAGCGCCGCATTGCCGAGAATTCGCTGGAGCACAATCTGAGCATGCTGTCGGCCATTTCCCATGTGGAAAATCTCATGCTCAGCCGCTGGCCACGCCACGAAGTACTGGACCGGCTGCTACAGGAATTCATCCACTTCAGCCATGCCGAACAGGGCTTCATGCTGGTACTGGCCGAGTTCCCGGACGACCGTTTCGAAATCCGCCTGCAGGCCGGCCAATGGCCGGACACCCTGCCCCCACTGGAGGCGCTGTCCCACGAGGCCGAGCCGCTGACCTGGTTGCTGCAAAGGCTGGCCGAGATGCCCGCGTGGATTACCCTGCCGGTGTCGATGGATGACGATGTGTCGGCGCTGATCTGCCTGCTGCATCCGGACCTGGCCATGCTGGGCAAGGGTATCCAGCCGCTGGTTGGTGCCTATGCCAACATTCTCGGCTTTTTCGACGAAGAAGACCGGCGCATGCTGTCCGAATCGCAGTTGCGCTCGGTATTGCAGGAAGAAGAAGCCATTTATTCCGCCTCGCCGGTCGGCTTGCTGCGGCTGAACGAGCAGATGCAGATCGTGCGCGCCAACCGCATGGCGGAAGACATCTTCGGCCAGGGCGGCAGCAGCCTGCCCGGCATGCACCTGATGGAGCTGCTGGCCTCCGACCAGAGCTGGTTCGACCTGACCAGCCAGCTCAACAACATGGCGCAATACCAAAGCAAGCTGCGCTGCGAACTGGAATGCCTGGGGGCCGATGGCCGGCCGATCTGGGTGCTGTTCGAGGGCATGCTGCTCTTCCCCGACCGGCCGCGCGAGGGCACCATCCTGGCCTGCCTGGACATCACCGAGCGCAAGCTGGCGGAATTCGAACTGCGCATGGCGCGCGACCAGGCCAATGCGGCCAACCGTGCCAAGAGCTCCTTCCTGGCCACCATGAGCCATGAAATCCGCACCCCGATGAACGGCGTGCTGGGCATGCTGGAACTGCTGACCATGACGCCGCTCAATCCCGAGCAGCAAGACAGCGTCAACACCATTCAGGAGTCGGCGCGCACCCTGTTGCGGCTGATCGACGACATCCTGGACTTCTCCAAGATCGAGGCCGACAAGCTGGAAGTGGTGCAAACCCCGACCGCGGTCAAGCCGCTGCTGGAACAGGTCCGCACCCTGTATGCCGAGACCGCCGCCGCCAAGGGCCTGCGACTGCAACTGGAAGTGGACGACAAGCTGGCCCCGGCCCTGCTGCTCGATCCGCTGCGGCTGCGGCAGATCCTGCAAAACTTTGTCAGCAATGCCGTCAAGTTCACCGCCAATGGCGGCATCACCCTGCGGGTGGAAGTGCTGGAGCAGGAATTTGCCGCGCAGACCCTGCGCTTTGACATCATCGACAGCGGCATCGGCATTTCCCAGGAAAACCTGGCACGGCTGTTCGAGCCGTTTACCCAGGCCGAATCCGATACCAGCCGGCGCTTTGGTGGCACCGGGCTGGGGCTGGCCATCTGCCGCCGGCTGGCCGGCCTGATGGGCGGCCATGTCGAACTGGAAAGCCAGCCGGGCGAGGGCACTCGTGCCTCGCTGCTGCTGGTGGCCAATATCGTGGATGCCGAGGAGCTGCCGGGCGCCGAGGTTGACGACGGCCAGCCATCGACAGCTGCGCCGGATACGCCGCAGGGCGCGGCCTTGCCCATCCTGTTTGCCGAAGACAATCCCACCAATCGCAAGCTCACGCTGCGCCAGCTGCAAAAGCTGGGCTACAAGGCCGACTGTGCCGAAGACGGCGCGCAAGCCTACGCCATGTGGCAGGCCGGCCAGTACAGCCTGCTGCTGACCGACTGCCACATGCCGGTCACCGACGGCTACGAACTGGCCCGGCTGATTCGTGCCTATGAGGCCGAGCATGCCGAACGCGGCCGGCTGCCCATCATCGCCTGTACCGCCAATGCCGGGCAGGAAGAGCTGCACAAGACCAGTGCCGCCGGCATGGATGATTTTCTGACCAAGCCGCTGGCCATCAATGTCCTATCGGCCATGCTGGATAAATGGCTGCACCAACCGCAGGAGAATGTGATGTCCGATACCCCTGAGCAGACACCCGATAGCGCCGCCCTCTGTCCGGTCGACCGCTCCGTACTGGAGGTCTACAGTGATGGCGAACTGTCGGTCGAGCTGGAAATCCTGCACGACTTCGAGGTGGCCAATCGCGATGACATGGCCGCCCTGCGCCAGGCCGCGGCCGAGCGCAATGCCGAGCAATTGGCCTGGGCGGCCCACCGCATCAAGGGGGCCAGTCGCATGGTGGGGGCCAATGCCATGGGCGATGCCGCCGAACGGGTGGAAAAGACGGCCAAGGCTGGCCAGGGTGAGCAGGCCGCGGCGCTGCTGGCCGGGCTGGAAGCAGCGCTGGGCGAGTTTGAACACTGGCTGCAACAGCAGGACACCGCCAGCGTATAAGCCTGGCTACATGCTGCGGCTGATCGCCTCGCTGCGCTCCAGTGTGGCGATCAGCCAGTCGCGGAAGGCGCGGATCTTCGGCTGCTGTGCCATTTCGTGCGAGTACATCAGGTAGTAAGCCCACTCGGTTTCCAGCACGGTATCAAAGGGAATCACCAGCCGTCCGCGCTGGATGTCGTCGTTGACCATCGACACCTGCGCCAGTGTCACCCCCATGCCGGCTGCGGCCGCATGCAGGGCGTATTCCAGCGCGTCGAAGGTCACGCCGCTTTCCGAATTCAGCGAGTTCACCCCGGCCAGTTTCAGCCAGCGGTCCCATACATCCTGATCACGCCAGGGATGCAGCAAGGTGTGGTATTGCAGATCCTCCGGCGTGCGCAGCGGATGCGGGCCTTCCAGCAGGGCTGGCGAGCACACCGGCACCAGTTTTTCGCGGCAGATGCATTCGATGCGCATGTCGGTGGATACCTCCGGGCGCGCCATGCCGATGATGGCCAGATCATATTCGGCGCGGTTGAAGGGCTTGTCGTGAATCAGCTGGGTGATCAGGTGCAGGGTGTATTCCGGATAGCGGGTCTGGAAGTCCGGCAGATTGGGCAGCACCCAGCGCATGGCCGGGGTGGGGGGAATGCGCACGCGCAGGCCGCTCTGGCGCAGCCGCAGCATTTCACTGGCTTCATGCAAGAGCTGGAAGGCATCGCGTGCCGGTTTCACCAGCGCCTCGCCTTCGGCAGTCAGCGCCAGGCCACGCGCCTGCCGGATGAACAGGCTGGTGCCGTAGAACTCTTCCAGCGTCTGCACATGGCGGCTGACGGCGCCTTGCGTCAGGTGCAGCGAGGTGGCGGCACGGGTGAAAGACAGGTGTTCCGCCGCAGCGACAAAAACACGCAACGCGTTAAGAGGAGGCAGTTTCATCGGATTCATGTGGTTTAGTCATGGCTGGCATGATTATAACTGCTTTGCCAGTTTTGCAGTGGCTGCTTATCCTTGCGGCTAGCTCATTGATAATCAATGCAAAGCCGCGATTTACTTCAGTTGAAGCATTTTATTGTGCAAAGCTGCCACTTGCCGGAGTTTTGTACGAGCGATGTCCTCAATGCATGGATAATCTGCTGGCCGGCAGGCTGCCGCCAGCATGATGCAAGCACACGGCGGCTGCCCTTGCGGCAGCGCCAGCAGTTTTCCACCCATCTCCACGTTGGGAACGGCCGGGTCTTACCTCTGGGACCTGGCCGATTTTTTTGTCCCTTGCCGGCCCGCAGTCCGGCGCAGGCAAGAAAAAAGGCCACTTGCGTGGCCTGAAGATTCGGAGAAAAAGCGGCAGGACCGGATGAACCGGACCCTTGCGGACAAGGGCTGCTTTTTCGGGGTCAGAGTGTACAACGATGTCTGCTGCGGGGCAAACCGGGCTGCACCGCTCAGTCGCCCAGTGCGGCCAGCAGTTCGGCTTGCTGTTCGGTGATCAGCGCATCGGTCAGCTCGACCAGGTCGCCATCCATCACGTAATCCAGCTTGTACAGCGTCAGGTTGATGCGATGGTCGGTAATGCGGCCTTGCGGATAGTTATACGTGCGGATGCGCTCGGAGCGGTCGCCGGAGCCGATCAGGCTCTTGCGCTCGGCCGCCTCTTTTTGCTGCTGTTCGCGGCGCTGGATGTCATTGATGCGCGCCGCCAGCACCTGCATGGCGCTGGCCTTGTTGGCGTGCTGCGAACGGCCATCCTGGCACTCCGCCACAATGCCGGTGGGCAGGTGGGTGATGCGCACGGCCGAGTCGGTCTTGTTGATGTGCTGGCCACCGGCACCGCTGGCGCGGAAGGTGTCGATGCGCAGGTCGGCCGGGTTCAGCACCACATCCACCAGCTCGTCGGCCTCGGCCATCACCGCCACGGTGCAGGCCGAGGTATGGATGCGGCCCTGGGTTTCGGTGGCCGGCACACGCTGCACGCGATGGCCGCCGGATTCGAACTTGAGCTTGGAATAGGCACCGAAGCCGATGATGCGGACAATGGCTTCCTTGTAGCCGCCCAGGTCGGATTCACTGGCGGAGACGATTTCCACCTGCCAGCGGTTGCGTTCGGCAAAGCGGGTATACATGCGCAGCAGGTCGGCGGCAAACAGCGCCGCCTCGTCGCCGCCGGTGCCGGCGCGGATTTCCAGGAAGATGTTCTTCTCGTCGTTGGGGTCCTTGGGCAGCAGCAGCTTTTGCAGCTCCAGCTCCAGCGCGGCCATTTTTTCCCGGCCCTCATCGATTTCCAGCTGGGCGAATTCCTTCATGTCCGGGTCGGACAGCATCTCGCTGGCGGTGGCGATGTCGGTTTCACATTGCTGGTATTGCTGAAAGGTTTCCACCACCGGGGTGAGTTCGGCGTGTTCGCGGGTCAGCTTGCGGAACTGATCCATATCGGCAGTCGCCGATTCGCTGGCCAGGAGGTGGGTGACCTCTTCCAGGCGATCGGCCAACTGCGACAGTTTTGTCGCAATCGACGGTTTCATTACGACTCCGGATGTAAGTGGTACAGACGGGCGATGGTTTCCACCATGGCCGCATGCTCCGCGCCGCTACCGGAGGACAGCGCCTGGGTAGGGGGGTGCATCAGTTTGTTGGTGAGTTGCTGCGACAGGCTTTCCAGCACCTTTTCCGGCGGCGTGCCCTTGGCCAGCTGCTTGAGCGCGGCCTCCAGCGCATGGCGGCGGGTACGGTCGGCTTCGTCGCGCAGGGCGCGGATCAGCGGTACGGTCTCGCGCTTTTTCAGCCAGTCGTTGAATTCGGCCACACGGGCCTGAATGATGGACTCGGCCTCTTCTGCCGCGCTCTGGCGGGCTTCCTTGCCCACCTCGACGATGCTGGCAATATCGTCCACCGTGTACAGGTAGACATCATTCAGCTTGCCGACTTCGATTTCAATATCGCGCGGCACCGCCAGGTCCAGCATGAAGATGGGACGATGGCGGCGGGCCTTGATGGCGCGCTCCACCAGGCCCTTGCCGACGATGGGCAGCTGGCTGGCGGTGGAGGTCACCACCACATCGTAGCGGTGCAGCACATCGGGCAGCTCGGACAGGGTGATGGCATTGCCGCCAAACTGCTCGGCCAGCTTCTGGCCACGCTCCAGCGTACGGTTGGCAATGGTGATACAGGAAGGCTCGCGGGCGGCAAAGTGGGTGGCCACCAGCTCGATCATTTCCCCGGCGCCGATGAACAGGATGTTCAGCTCGCCAATGGTGGGGAAGATCTGCTCGGCCAGCTTTACCGCCGCCGCCGACATGGACACCGAGCTGGAACCCACCGCCGTGCTGCTGCGCACTTCCTTGGCCACGGCAAAGGTGCGCTGGAACAGGCCGTTGAGCAAGGAGCCCAGTGTGCCGACATTCTCCGCGGTACGTACCGCGTCCTTCAGCTGACCGAGGATCTGGGTTTCCCCCAGCACCATGGAATCCAGGCCTGAAGCCACGCGGAAGGCATGGCGGGCGGCGCTGCTGGCATCCAGCTGGTACAGATAGGGGCGCAGTTCTTCCACCGCCAGGCCGTGGTATTGCGACAGCCATTGCAGGGCCTGCTCGGGATTATTGCTGTTGCAGTAGATTTCCGTGCGGTTGCAGGTGGAAACGATGGCCGCCTCGCGCGCCGCGTGCGAACCCACCAGGCTTTCCAGCGCGTTGGGCAATACCTCGGCCGGGAAGGCTAGCTTCTCGCGTACCGACAGCGGGGCGGTGTGATGATTCAGGCCAAAGGCAACCAGATGCATGAGCGGAAAAGGCCGCAGAGGAAATGCAGTATTCTAGCCTAAGTTACAGCTAACGTCCCTAACTACGGGGTTTTTCGCCAGCAGATTGATTCATCTGCACTTTTTCCGATGAGTGCTGTTGCCGCCGTGCTTGATCTACCCCTGCCGCCGGCTTCTGACTTACCATGGCGTCTGACCGCATCAGGAGAACCGCATGTCGCTGAATCTTGCCGATATCCGCCAGGATTATTCAAAAAAGGAATTGTCACCGGAAGATTGCCTGCCGGATGCCGTGGCGCAGTTCGAACTATGGCTGAACGAGGCGATGACCGCCCAGGTACACGAGCCGACGGCGATGAATGTGGCCACCGTGGGCGAAGATGGCCGGCCCACGGCGCGCATCGTGCTGCTCAAGGGCGTGGAAAACGGCCAGCTGGTGTTCTACAGCAATTATCTCAGCCGCAAGGGCCGGCAGCTGGCGGCCAATCCCTATGTGTCCATCACCTTTTTCTGGCCGGAGCTGGAGCGTCAGGTGCGCATCGAGGGCCGGGTGGAACAGGTGGCGCCAGAGGTGTCCGATGCCTACTTCGCCAGCCGTCCCTATACCAGCCGCCTGGGGGCCTGGGCCAGCGAGCAGAGCACCGAGATCAGCTCCAAGAATGTGCTGATCAGTCGTGCCGCCATGTTTGGCGTCAAGCACCCGCTGCATGTACCGCGCCCGCCGCACTGGGGCGGCTACGCGGTGATTCCCGACCGTATCGAATTCTGGCAGGGCCGCCCCAGCCGCCTGCATGACCGCGTGGTCTACCTGCTGCAGGCCGATGCCAGCTGGCAACGGCTGCGGCTGGCTCCCTGAGTCGGCTCAGGCTGGCGGTAGCTGGTGCGCCGCCAGCAAATCCTGCATAAAGGCGCAGACCACCTCGCTCTGCCGCGCGCTTTGCCGCGTCACCATGTGAAAGGTGGGGTGATAGCACAGCAGCGCCGGATTGAGCGCCCGCAGCAGACCCTGCTCCACCATGGGGCGGGCGAAGTGTTCGGGCAGAAAGCCCAGATGATGGCCGGACAGGATCAGCACGGCCATCGCCTCCATATTGTCGGCCCGTGCGGTGATGCGCCAGCTTTCCACCGGCAGCTGAATGTCCGGCAGCGGGTAGCTGCGCCAGGCCCAGTCGTGGCGGGCGGCTTCTTCCACCGCCATATTGCCCGCCTGCCTGAACAACGGGTGTTCCTGGCTGCAATAGGCCAGCTGGTGTTCGGTAAACAGCGGCAGGTATTGCAGGCTGGGCGCGCGGTGCCAGAAATAGCCGATGCCCAGGTGGATTTCTCCGTTGATCAGCGCTTCTTCCAGGGTGCCGGGTGCCAGCATGGACAGCACCAGCTCCACCGCCTCTTCGCGCTGGCGAAAACGTCGTATGGTTTCCGACAGCCGCGCATGTGCCCGCATGGTGGTATGGCCCACCACGCCAATTCTTAACTGCCCCACCAGCTTGCGTTCCAGTTGCCGTGCTTCCACGCAGAACGCCTCGGCAGCATCCAGCAACTGGCGGCTGGCATGCAGCAGCTGGCTGCCCTTGGCGGTGAGGGCAAAGCCGGCACGGCCACGTTCGCACAGGCGGTAGCCCAGCCGGGTTTCCAGTGCGGCCAGCTGGTTGCTGATGGTGGACTGGCTGACATTCAGGGTGGACTGGGCCGCGGAAATGCCGCCGGCATCGACAACGGCGCGAAAAACCCTGATTAGGCGTAGATCAAGGCTGGACAGGGTGTTGAGCATGGTTTTGTCCCGGTGATGGCGATAGGTCAGGCCGGTCATTACACACATTCAGATTTATCAATGTAAACAGTGGAATACGGTGATTTTTCCCAAGTTGCCGCCTGAATAGACTGAGCCCTCGTTCAACCTCAGTTTCAGGAGTCAGCATGTCAATCGCTGAACGCAATCAGCCGCTGGGTGGCAATGCCATGCCGCGCTTTGGCGGCATCGCCACCATGATGCGGCTGCCCAAGGTGGAAACCGCCGCCGGCCTGGATGCCGTGTTTGTCGGCCTGCCGCTGGATATCGGCACCTCCAACCGCAGCGGCACCCGTTTTGGTCCGCGGGAAATCCGCAATGAATCGGTATTGCTGCGTCCCTACAACATGGGGACCGGTGCGGCCCCCTTCGACAGCCTGCAAGTGGCCGATATCGGCGATATCGCCACCAATCCCTACAACCTGCTGGACAGCGTGGCGCGCATCGAGGCGGGCTACCGCGACCTGCTGCAGTACGACGTGATCCCTCTGGGGCTGGGCGGCGACCACACCGTCACCCTGCCCATCCTGCGTGCCATCGCGGCCAAGCACGGCCCGGTGGGGCTGATCCATGTCGATGCCCACGCCGACATCAACGATGAAATGTTTGGCGAAAAGATCGCCCATGGCACTACCTTCCGCCGTGCCCAGGAAGAGGGCTTGCTGGCTGCGGACCGGGTGGTGCAGATCGGCCTGCGCGGCAGCGGCTATGCCGCCGAGGATTTCGACTGGGCGCGCCGCCAGGGTTTCCGCGTGGTGCCGGCCGAAGCGTGCTGGAACCATTCGCTGCAGGGCCTGATGCAGGAAGTGCGTCAGCAGATGGGGGGCGGACCGGTTTATCTGAGCTTTGACATCGACGGCATCGACCCGGCATTTGCCCCCGGCACCGGCACGCCGGAAGTGGCCGGCCTCACCTCGGTGCAGGCGCTGGAAATCGTGCGCGGCTGTCAGGGGCTGAACCTGGTGGGCTGTGACCTGGTGGAGGTGTCGCCACCCTATGACACCACCGGCAATACCGCGCTGCTGGGGGCCAATCTCCTGTTTGAAATGCTGTGCGTGCTGCCCGGGGTGGTCATCCGCCGCTGAGTACGCCATCCAGGCCGCCACAGAGCGGCCAATCACAATCCGTTCATAGCCAATTGCCAACAAGGCAGACTTAGGAGACAAACCATGGGACTCGATATCTTTGTCGTGTTCATTTATATCGCCGGCATGCTGCTGCTGGGCTGGCTGGGCATGCGCCGTGCCACCAGCCGCGAGGAATTCCTGGTGGCGGGCCGTAATCTGGGACCGGGCTTTTACATGGGCACCATGGCCGCCACCGTGCTGGGTGGTGCCTCGACGGTGGGCACCGTCAAGCTGGGCTACGTGTACGGCATTTCCGGCTTCTGGCTGTGTGCCGCACTGGGCTGCGGCATTCTGGTGCTCAACCTGTTCATGGCCAAGCCGCTGCTCAAGCTGAAGGTGTTTACCGTCACCCAGGTGCTGGAGCGGCGCTACAACACCCTGGCCCGTCGCACCAGCGCGCTGGTGATGCTGATGTATGCGGTGATGATCAGCGTGACCTCGGTGCTGGCCATTGCCACGGTGATGCAGGTGCTGTTCACCCTGCCATTCTGGGTGGCGGTGCTGATCGGCGGCGGGGTGGTGGTGCTGTATTCGGCGGTGGGTGGCATGTGGTCGCTGACGCTGACCGACATCGTGCAGTTCCTGATCAAGACCATCGGGCTGATGTTCATCCTGCTGCCCATCTGCCTGTACCGCGTGGGTGGCTGGGAGCAACTGGCAGCCAAGCTGCCGGCCTCCTACTTCAGCTTCACGGCCATCGGTGGCGACACCATCCTGACCTACTTTGTCATTTACTTCTTCGGCATCCTGATCGGCCAGGATATCTGGCAGCGGGTGTTCACCGCGCGCAGCGAGCGGGTGGCGCGCTACGCCGGCAGCATTGCCGGGGTGTATTGCATCCTGTACGGGCTGATCTGTGCCGCCATCGGCATGGCCACCAAGGTCTTGCTGCCTGATCTGGAGGTGCCGGCCAATGCCTTTGCCTCCATGGTGAAGGAAGGCTTGCCGGACGGGGTGCGCGGGCTGGTGATTGCCGCCGCGCTGGCCGCCATGATGTCCACCGCCAGCGCAGCCTTGCTGGCCGCTTCCACCACGCTGACCGAAGACCTCAGCGGGCGCGATGGCTGCAGCCTGTGGACCAACCGCATCGTTACCCTGCTGGTCGGCCTGCTGGTGCTGGCCCTGGCCATGGTGGTGACTGATGTGATCAGCGCGTTGACACTGGCCTACAACCTGCTGGTGGCCGGCATGCTGGTGCCTTTGCTGGGCGCCATCTTCTGGCCGCGTGCCACCACACCGGGGGCCATCAGCAGCATGGTGCTGGGCTGCGGTACCGCCATTCTGGCCATGATCAGCTATGGGCTGGATTCCAATGTGCCCATCTACCTGAGCCTGGCGGTGAGCGTGCTCAGCTTTGTGCTGGTCAGCCTGGTCACCCGCAAGGAGCAACGCCAGGCCGCCAGTATCTGACCGCGCCCTGGTCCCTCAGCAAAACAGCCGGCTATCCCGGCTGTTTTGCTTATTTATCTATGCCTGGTAGTGCTTTGAACTGGTCAGTTTGATATTGCGCTGTGAGCTAGTGTGTGAATGGACTCAGACCATGCCGGGCGATGTGTTGTTTCAAGTGAGGATTGCATGATGGGTAACAAACAGGATGCCGGGAAGGCTTCGGGACTGGCGCTGACAGTATGCGTATTTGATGGGGGGTGGAACCTGCCGCTGTGGGCGGCACAGCAGCAAGGTTTCTTTGCGGACCACGGGCTTGACATACAACTGGAGTACACCCCGGATTCGCGCCAGATGATCGCGGGCTTCCTGGATGGCCGTTACCCGGTGGTGCTGTTGAGTGCGGACAATATTGTTGCTTACCAGCAGAACCAGGCAGAGCTGCCCATACCGGGTGAACCCGATGCCGTGATGTTCATGGGCGGGGATGATGGCTTGCTCAGTCTGGTCGCTGCTCCAGGAATCACCAGCATGGCCGGGCTTAGCCAGGCCATTATCGGGGTGGATGCCCCCGATACCGGTTTTGCACTGGTGCTGTATGCCTTGCTGGAGCAGGCCGGGCTCAGCCGTGACAAGGTGACGATTGCTGCGCTCGGCAGCACCGAAGAGCGCTACCAGGCTTTGCTGGCGGGGCGGTGCCAAGCTTCGCTGTTGCGTACCCCGTATGAGCTGATGGCGGTTGAGCAGGGATGTCAGGTATTGGCGCAGACTGCGGATATCTTGTCCCATTACCAAGGCACAGTGGGCGCGGTGCGTCAGCACTGGGCAGACAGCCATCCGGCCCAGCTGGCAGGATTCCTGGCCGCCTACCGTGTCGCGCTGGCCTGGTGCGCGCAGGAGGCCGATGCAGCCACCACCCTGTTGCAGCAGAACATTGCCGGACTGGGGCCCCAGGCAGCCATGCAAGCCTATGCGCGGCTGATGGACCCCCTGCACGGCCTGCGTCGCGATCTGCAAATTGACCGTATTGGCGTGGCCGCGGTAGAGGATTTACGCCAGCGCTATCTGGCCACCGCAGCCGGGCAGCAGGCCCGACTGCGCTATCTGGATGGCTGCTGAATTGCCAGAACTTGCCAGCGATTCAATCGCGCAGATAGCCGGCGTGAAAGCGCAGCTGCTCTTCGATAAAGCTGGCAATGAAGTAATAGCTGTGGTCGTAACCGGGATGGCGGTGCAGCTGCAGAGCATGGCCGCCGGCACGGGCGGCGTTTTCCAGCGCTTCCGGCCTGAGCTGCTCGGCCAGGAAACCGTCAGCCAGGCCGATATCCACCCGCAGCGGCGGCAGCGCGGTCGCCTGTTCCAGCAAGTGGCAGGCATCCCACTCCAGCCACTGTCGGCGCTCCTCCCCCAGATAGGCGGCAAAGGCTTTCTGCCCCCATGGCACATTCAGCGGATTGGCAATCGGGCTGAAGGCCGATACCGACACATAATCCTGCGGCCGCTTGAGCGCGCAGATCAGCGCACCGTGGCCGCCCATGGAATGGCCGGCAATGGCGCGGCGCTGGCTCACCGGGAAGTGCGCCTCGATCAAGGCCGGCAGCTCG
Organism: Aquitalea sp. ASV15; assembly: GCF_016429115.1. Classification (NCBI taxonomy): domain Bacteria; kingdom Pseudomonadati; phylum Pseudomonadota; class Betaproteobacteria; order Neisseriales; family Chromobacteriaceae; genus Aquitalea; species Aquitalea sp. ASV15. The sequence continues at coordinate 17,607 of NZ_JAELTZ010000030.1, forward strand.
CGGCTGACATAGTCGTACATCCGGTAATGGCGGTTCCACGGCGCCTGGGTGGCGTTGACATAAAAGCCCGCACCCTGGCCCAGGTCGTAGGCCGGGTCATCTGCCACGCCTTCACCGCGCGGGCTGGTGTCCGGTGCCACGATGGCCATGCCCAGCTCGGCGGCAATACGCTGCGCGCCGGCTTTCTGCATGAAGTTTTCGTCAGTGCAGGTCAGGCCGGATAGCCAGTACAGCACCGGCACCTTGTCACCCCGTGCGGCCTGTGGCGGCAGATAGATGGCAAAGCGCATGCGGCAGCCCAGCACGGCAGAGTCGTGCAGATACTGCTTGTGCCAGCCACCAAAGCACATGGCACTGCTGATGTTTTCCAGATTCATTTTCGTCCTCCGAACAGGCCGGGCCGGCAACAGCTGCGGCCCGGCAGGGTGGTCTGAGCGCGGCTGGCAGGGCCAGGGCCGCAGCAGGGCTGGTGTCCGCAACGCTCAGTCCTGGCCGTAGTGGATGACGGAGCGAATGCTCTTGCCCTCATGCATCAGTTCGAAGGCGGTGTTCACTTCTTCCAGCGGCATGGTGTGGGTGATGAAGTCGTCCAGGCGGAATTCGCCCTGCAGGTAACGCTCCACATAGGTGGGCAGTTCGGAACGGCCACGCACGCCGCCAAAGGCCGAGCCGCGCCATACCCGGCCGGTCACCAGCTGGAAGGGACGGGTGGAGATTTCCTGCCCGGCTCCGGCCACGCCGATGATCACCGACTCGCCCCAGCCCTTGTGGCAGCATTCCAGCGCCGAGCGCATCACATTGACGTTGCCGATGCACTCAAAGGAGAAGTCCACGCCGCCGTCGGTCATTTCCACGATCACGTCCTGAATCGGCTTGTCGAACAGCGCAGGGTTGATGCAGTCGGTGGCACCCAGTTTTTTCGCCAGTTCAAACTTGCTCTCGTTGATATCGATGCCGATGATGCGGCTGGCCCCGGCCATGCGTGCGCCGATGATGGCCGACAGGCCGATGCCGCCCAGGCCGAAGATGGCCACGGTATCGCCCGCCTTCACCTTGGCGGTGTTCACCACCGCGCCCATGCCGGTGGTGACGCCACAACCCAGCAGGCACACTTCTTCCAGCGGCGCAGCCTTGTTCACCTTGGCCAGCGAGATTTCCGGCAGCACGGTGTATTCGGCAAAGGTGGAGGTGCCCATGTAGTGGTAGATGGGCTGGCCGTCCTTGGAGAAGCGGGTGGTGCCATCCGGCATCAGGCCCTTGCCCTGGGTAGCGCGGATTTTCTGGCACAGATTGGTCTTGCCGGATTTGCAGAACTTGCACTCGCCGCATTCCGGCGTGTACAGCGGAATCACATGGTCGCCCACTGCCACGCTGGTGACGCCTTCGCCGACGGACTCGACAATGCCACCGCCCTCATGCCCGAGGATGCAGGGGAAAATGCCTTCCGGGTCGGCACCGGACAGGGTGTAGGCATCGGTATGGCACACCCCGGTGGCCACCAGCTTCACCCGTACTTCGCCCGCCTTGGGCGGGGCCACTTCCACTTCCTCGATGGACAACGGTTGACCGGCGGCCCAGGCCACGGCGGCCTTGCACTTGATGATGTCCTGACTCATGGCGATCTCCTGATGGGGTAATCCGCCCGCAACGGCATGCGGCACTGTGCGCGGCGGCGGAATAGGGCTGCTGCCAGGCAGCAGTAAAACACCATTGTATTGCGACTGTTTTTGCAGATAATCTGCCTGATCGGTAAATGATTTTTTCTGTGGAGCAATAATGGCGACGTGGCAAGGGGTGAATGAATTCGTCAGCGTGGCGGAACTGGGCAGCTTTACCCGTGCTGCGCGCGCGCTGGACCTGTCGGTGGCACAGGTCAGCCGCGAAGTCACCCGGCTGGAACAACGGCTGCATGTGCAGCTGCTATACCGTACCACCCGCCAGCTGACACTGACCGAAAGCGGCCAGCTCTATCTGCAGCATTGCCGGCAATTGCTGGACGGGCTGGACGAGGCCGAACGCGCCTTGTCCTTGCACCAGGCCGTGCCGCAAGGCCGGCTCAAGCTCACCGCGCCGGTGGCCTATGGCGAAAGCCATATCGCCCCGTTGATCACCGCCTTCCTGCAGCGTTATCCGGCGCTGGAGATCCAGCTCAATCTCACCAATCAGGTGCTGGACCTGGTGGCCGAAGGCTATGACCTGGCCATCCGCCTGGGACATCTGGCCGAATCCAGCCTGGTGGCACGGCGGCTGGCCAGCCGCCGCCAGCATGTCTGCGCCGCCCCGGCCTATCTGCAGCGCCATGGCCTGCCCAACAGCCTGTCCGAGCTGGATGGCCACAACTGCCTGCTGGGCAGCAATGATTTCTGGCATCTGCAAGAGGGCGGCAAGCGCCGCCTGCTGCGGGTCAAGGGCAGCCTGCGCTGCAATAGCGGCCACGCGCTGACCCATGCCGCGCTGCAAGGCGTGGGCATTGTGCAGCTGCCGGACTACTACGTGGCGCGCCATTTGCAGCGTGGCGAACTGGTGGAGCTGCTTGCCGCCTATCGCGAGCCGGACGAGGGCATCTGGGCACTGTATCCGCACAAACGCCAGCTCTCCCCCAAGGTACGCATGCTGGTGGATGAGCTGGCGGCACGGCTGCCAGGCTTTGTCCCGCCCGCGGCACTACAGCACGGGCTGGGCCAGGCCGATGTGCTCGTGCAGGAAACGGGAGAAGGAATGGCGGCGCACACTGTCGATGGCGGCGTGGTCGGCCAGTGACAGGCACAGATAGTTGAGCGCATTGTCCGGACGGATGTACAGCAGGCCGCGGCTCAGGTCGGTCAAGGCGCTGAAGGTGGTCCATTCCTCTGCCAGCCGTCCCGCCTGGGCGGGGTCGGGCAGATTGGTGGCGCCGCGTGGCCGGTCAAACTTGTTGGTGATCTTGGCCACCAGGGCCACCGCCGCGTCGGCATGCGCTGGCGTCTGGCAGAACTGCGCATAGTAGGCGGCGCGGACAAAGCGGCTGCTGGAGGTGTCATCCGCCGGCAAGCCGGCCATGGCGTTGCCGACATCCTCGGTACGGGCCAGATGGCTGCCGAAGTATTGCTCGCGTTTGCCCAGGTTGGAGACAAAGGCGTAGTTGTCCAGATGGGTCAGGTGCCAGTCAAACGCCGGGCCATTGGTCATGACGCCGACCGGGTTGTCATGGAGCTGCACCCGCCCCTGGCCAAACTCGATCACCAGCCCCTGGCCATGCCGGTCGAACACCGCGTAATGAAAGGGCGAGGGCGTATTGCCCAGCATGGGCAGCGGGTCCACCCAGAACTGGCTCTGCTCCACCAGCTGGCGCACTTCGGCACAACTGCCGCAGCTGGCCAGCAGCCAGCTGGCCACACCGGACACCGCTATCAGCGGGCGGCTGTCCTGCTGTGGATTGGGCAGCGCGGTTTCGGCAAACATATTCATGTTCACCGTCAGCCCGGCCTCGTTGAGCCCTGCCACCGCCGGCTGGTAATCCGCGGCAATGTCCAGGCTGATGGACAGGAAACGCAGGCGGCTGGCAAAGCGCATGGCCGGAAAGCCGGCGGGCACCGGGCTGGCGAATTGGCTGCCACGCGGGTAATAGCCCAGCGAGAAGGCCAGCTCCTCACCGTATTCCAGGGTGCGACCCTGATAAACCTTGCCATGTTGATCGCGGATGATGAAGGTAGTGCACATGGTGGGACTCCTTGGCGGATGACAGCAGCGGACGGGGCCAACCCTGAGGGACAGGGCGGCCACGGGAATGTCAGGCAGCGGGGCCGAGCAACTGGTGCAGACCGCCCCAGGCGATTTGCAGGCCGACGGCAAACACCAGAAAGGACATGAAGCGGTTGATCATGTTTTCGCTGGAAGGACCCAGGCGGGCCACCAGATTGCTGGCATTCAGATAGGTCAGGTAAATCAGTACGCTCATGCCCAGCATGCCCAGCGCCAGGCCGGTGACACTGAGGGCGTAATTGACAGTGCTCTCGTTGTAGCCATGCACGCTGAGGGTGAGCAGCACCGACACCGTGCCCGGCCCCACGGTCAGCGGAAAGGAAATCGGGTAGAACAAGTCGTTTTCCACATCATTTGCCGGCATATGCTCTCCGGCTGCGGCAGCGGTGGCGTTTTCCGCCGGCTTGTCTGTGGTTTTGGTATTGCTCAGCGATTCCCAGCCCATTTTGCAGATCATGATGCCGCCAGCCAGTTTGACCACCGGAATGGACAAGCCGAATATCACCAGCACCCAGCGGCCAAGCGCCAGTGCCAATAAGCCGATCAATAATGAATACCATGCCACTTTGGCAATGGCGGCCCGCCGCCGCTCCACCGGCAACTGGCGGAAATAGGGATTCACAATGAATGCCGTGCCTAAGGGATCGACCACCGGAAACAGGGTGACAAAACCGACAAAAGCGGCATGCAGGACAATATTGAAATCACTAATGAAAATATTCATGGTAGTCCCGTTGGCTGAAAACGGCTGAATTCAAGGTAAAGGAATAATTGACCTCGTTAATTGAACAAGCGCGCTGGCTGATTCAAAAAGACCATTGAATATCAATGGTGCCATGCTTTGTTATTCCCCCTGCGCTAATCGTGGATATCGGCTCGATGTCAAATGGTTCATTTGAATGAGAAGGGTCTGGATGATGTGCAGCTGACGCTAACATGGGGTAAATACGGCAGCAAGATCGTGAATGAAGCAGGGGTTTGATTTGGCTATTTTTCGGAAATTTCCCAGCCAATAAGCGCGGCTAACAAAACCGCGCAGAGAAGCCGGGCCAAGGCGCGCCGACGCAGACAGTACCAATCAGTAGGGCAAGGAGGCGCAAGGCAGGAGCGGGGGGTGAGCGGGTCCAGGGGGGCTGGCACAGCGGCCTGTCTGCCGGGAAGGGGTCAAGGCCGCAAGCGCCATCCGCGGCGGCGGCAGGCGGTTGAAGTCGCCGGTATCCGCTGCTGCCCGGCCGGGGCCGGCTGCCCGGACCTGCCGGCGTTATCGGCCGGGCTGGCTGGCTTTACACGGTGCGGGTTTCCAGCGGCCGCTGGCGTTGATACAGCACATACTTCAGCAACAGGGCCATGCAGACCAGGGCGGCCGGGATCAGCAGCGCGGTAAAAATCTGCCCCGGTGCGATGTGCTGGCGTAGCAGCTCGGCACCCAGCAAGACACCGCTGATGGCACCAAAGCGCCCCACCCCCAGCATGCTGCCCACGCCGGTGGCACGGCAATGGGTGGGGTAAAAGCCGGCGGCCATCGACGACAGGGCCGACTGACCGCCACCCGAGGCAAAGCCCATGCAGAACACCAGGCTGCCCAACAGCCAGCTCTGCTCGCCATGGCCGACGGCATTGCCCACCGCCCAGGCCAGCAGGCCGGCGGCCAGATAGGTGCCAGCCAGGATTTTATTGGACTCCCAGCGGCCCATGGCCCAACCCACCACAATCGAACCCACGCCGCCGCCAATGGGAAACAGCGCACTGATCACCGAAAACTGCTGCAGGCTCAGCCCGGCTTCCTTCAGCAGCAAGGGCATCCAGTTCACCCCCATGTAGTAGACCAGCATGCTCATGAAGCAGCACAGCCACAGCAGCAGCGTCCCCGCCGCCAGCGGGCGGCTCAGCACCTCGCGCAGGCTGCTGCTGTTTTGTGCGCCTGCCGCCTGTTCGCCCAGGCTGAAGGACTGTGCCTGCAACAAGGCGGGGCTATGGACAATGCGCAGCAGAATGCGGCGGATGACTTCCGGGCTGGCCTGTCTGGCCACCAGATAGCGTACCGATTCCGGCATGCGCCACCACAGCAAGAGACAGAGCAGCAGCGGCACCGCCCCGCCCAGCAGCATCAGCGATTGCCAGCCATACAGCGGAATCAGCCAGCCGGCACACAGGCCGCCGGCACCGGCACCCAGCGGGAAACCGCACAACATGGCGCTGACCAGCATGGCGCGTTGCCGGGTGGGGGCGTATTCGGACAGCAGGGTAATGGTATTGGGCAGGGCGGCACCCAGGCCGATGCCGGTAAGCAAACGGTATACGGTGAGGGTGTTCAGACCGTCGGCCCAGGCGGTGACCAGACTGCCCAGGCCAAACAGCAGCACCGACCACAGCAGCGCCGGCTTGCGTCCCAGCCGGTCGGCCAGCGGCCCGGCCAGCAAGGCACCGATGGCCAGGCCAAACAGCGCGGCGCTCAGCGCCTGGCCCAGCTGGGGCTTGCTCAGCCCCCATTGCTCCATCAGCGAAGGCACGATATAGGCCACGGCGGCCAGATCGTAGCCATCCAGAAACATCACCAGAAAGCACAGCAACAGAATCAGCCATTGATAGCGGCTAAAACCGGCCTCGTCGATCAAGGCCTCTACATTCAGGGGGGTAGGCATGGCATGAACTCCTGACCGGACGGCGACGCCGTCCGGTGCAATGGGGATGGCGATTACAGCTTGATGCAGACGTTGCTGATGTCGGAGTAGAAGTCCAGCGAGTAGCGTCCGCCTTCGCGTCCCATGCCGGACAGTTTGCTGCCGCCAAACGGCGTGCGCAGATCACGGGCATACCAGGTGTTCACCCACACGATGCCGGTATGGATGCGCCGGGCCAGCCGGTGCGCACGGTCCAGCCGGGTGGTCCACAGCGCGCAGGCCAGGCCATAGGGGCTGTCATTGACCCGTTGCAGCACTTCGTCCTCGTGGTCAAACGGCGCGATATGGCAGACCGGGCCGAAGACTTCTTCGCGCACGCAGCGGGCGTTATCGGACAGGCCGGTCCAGATGGTGGGGCGCACATAAGCCCCCTGGTCGCGCGCATCGCCAAAGTGCGGCACCTCGCCGCCGGTCACTACCCGTGCGCCTTCCTCGCGCGCCAGGGCAAAGTAGGACAGCACCTTTTCGCGGTGCTTGTGCGAGACCAGCGGCCCCAGATCGACGTTTTCCTCTTGCGGATAACCGATCTGCAAGGCCTCGGCACGCTGTTTCAGCGCCGCCACGAAGCGGTCGAAAATCGGCCGTTCCACATACACCCGTTCCGAGCACAGGCACACCTGCCCGGTATTGAAGAAGGAGGAACGTGCCACGCCGGCCACGGCGGCGTCGAAATCGGCATCGGCAAACACCACGGCGGCGTTCTTGCCACCCAGCTCGAACGACACCTCTTTCACGCCATCGGCCACCGCCTTCATGATGGCGCTGCCGGTGCGTGATTCGCCGGTAAAGGACACGGCGCTGATCTGCGGCTGGCGGGTGAGGAATTCACCGGCCGAGCCCGGCCCGAAACCGTGCACCAGGTTGAAGACGCCGGGGGGAATGCCCACCTCGTCCATCACCCGTGCCAGCAGGGTGGCGGAGGACGGGGTTTCTTCCGAGGGCTTGCACACCACGGTATTGCCCATGGCCAGCGCCGGGCCCAGCTTCCAGGTCAGCAGCAGCAGCGGCAGGTTCCATGGCGAAATCACCGCCACCACGCCCAGCGGCTTGCGCACGGTGTAGTTGAACAGCACGCCGCCATCGGCCTGCGGGGTTTCGCAGCTTTCGCTCACCGCGGTGGCGGCCAGGTCGGCAAAGGTGCGGAAATTGGCAATGGCGCGCGGCACATCCAGCGTGCGTGCCAGATGGACCGGGCGGCCGGTGTCGGCCACTTCGGCGGCGACAAATTCCTCAAAGCGCGCCTCGATGCCATCGGCCACCTTGTGCAGCAAGGCAGAACGCGCGGGCTGGCTCAGGCGGCCCCATTCGCCATGCAGCGCGGCCTCGGCCGCCTGAGCGGCGGCGGCGACCTGCTCGGCACTGGCCTCGGACACCTGACAGATCAGCTGGCCATTGACCGGACTGATATTGTCGAACCGGGCAGTGCCCTCGACAAATTTCCCATTGATATACAGCGGCAGCAAAGCGGTACTGGACATGACTCTCTCCTCCATTCAGCAAAACGCGCCACGCAGCAGGCAATGGCGAACGAAGGCGAGTGTAGGAAGGGGCTTGCCAGCATTGAAAATGAATAAAACGGGTTTTGCTATGCCCTAATTTTATAGGGGGCGGTCTTGCTGCATGGTCTGGCCCACTTGCTTGAGGCAGTCGATCAAGTGGCGTGCCGCCGGAGTGAGCGCCTTGTCATTGCGGACCGAATAACCCACGGCGGTCAGCGGGCCCACTTCTCCCAGCGGCAGGATCGCCAGCAGCCCGGCGCTGGCAAAACGGTGTGCGGCCAGCAAGGGCATCAGCCCCAGGCAGTCCGATTCCACCAGCAAATTGACATTGGTCAGCAAGGACAGCGATTCCAGCAGATTGTCCGGCATGGGCAGGCCGGCGTCGGCAAAGAACTGTTCCGCCACCCGCCGTGCCGGCGAGTCCGGCGGCGGCACGATCCACGGCCAGTGTTGCAGTGCGTCCAGTTTCAGGTTTGTGGCTGCCAGCAGCGGGTGCCGGCTGCCCGCCACGATGCACAGGCTGTTGCGGTACAAGGGCTGATGGCGCAAGGGCAGCTTGCGGGTATAGACATCGTCGCCATCCGGCAGCCGCCCCACCACCAGATCCAGCTCGCCGGTGGCCAGTGCCGGAAACAGATAGTCCTGCGGACCTTCGCGCACCGTCACCAGCAGGCGCGGGGTGCGCTCCTTCAGCATCAGGATGGCGCGTGGCAGCAGGCTGGCGCTGGCAGAAATCTGCGTGCCCACCACCACATGGCCACTGATGCCGCCCTTGAAGGTATTCAGTTCATCGGTGAGATAGCGCAGCTCGGCAATCACCGATTTCACCCTTTCCCCCAGCAGTACACCGTATTCGGTGGGCGAGACCCCGCGGTTGCTGCGCTGGAACAGCACGGTGTCCAGTTGCAGTTCCAGCTCGCGAATGGCCTTGGTGACCGCCGGCTGGGTCAGGTTCAGTTCACGGGCGGCGCGGGCAATGGACTGGCAGCGCAGCACCCGGTCGAATACCAGCAGCGGCCGCAGCTTCAGGCGGTTGAGCACCATATCGTTGATGGAAAAGGGCGGGCGTTCATCCATGACATTGGCTCCGGCAGGCAAGGGATGGCCCTGACTATTGCATAACTTTATGGCATAGCAGAAGCCGGATTATTCATTTTTGCCGTGGTGCAAGGGCTCATAGACTGGTCTGCGTTTCCATTGCCGCCGGGCATGGCTGTTGCCAGCCCGCCGGAGTTCAGGAGAAAGCCATGAGCCACCCCACCCCATCCGACCTGCACGCCGCCGCCCTGCAACTGCGCAGCGCGGCGGCCAGCGCTCAGCCCTGCCCGCCGCTGCGCAGCGTGCTGGGCGAGCACAACATCGATGCCGCCTACGCGGTGCAAACCCTCAATATCCAGTACGCACTGGAGCAGGGCCGGCGGCTGGTCGGCAGCAAGATCGGCCTGACTTCCCATGCCGTGCAGCAGCAGCTGGGTGTGACCCAGCCGGATTTCGGCCACCTGTTTGCCGACATGGCCATAGCCGATGGCGAAGAAATCGACAGCCGGCGCCTGCTGCAACCCAAGGTCGAAGCCGAAATCGCCCTGGTACTGGGGCGCGACCTGCCGCATGCAAAGCACACGCTGGCCGACCTGATCAGCGCGGTGGACTACCTGCTGCCGGCCATCGAGGTGGTGGACAGCCGCATTGCCGGCTGGGACATCCGCATCAGCGACACCATTGCCGACAACGCCTCCTCCGGCCTGTTTGTGCTGGGTAACCGCCCGGTGCTGCTGCGCGATGTCGACCTGACCGGCTGCGGCATGGTGCTGGAAAGCCAGGGCGAACCACTCAGCGTGGGTGGTGGAGCCGCCTGCCTGGGCAATCCACTGCTGGCGGCGCTCTGGCTGGCCGACACCCTGGCGCAGCGCGGCCACCCGCTCAGGGCCGGCGACATCGTGCTGAGCGGGGCCTTGGGTCCCATGGTGCCGGTGCGTGCCGGCGATGTATTCACCGCCCGTATTCAGGGTCTGGGGCAGGTCTCTGCCCGTTTTGCCCCACAGCAAGGAGCTCACCAATGAGCAAGTCGCGTATCAAGGCCGCCATCATCGGTTCCGGCAATATCGGCAGCGATCTGATGATCAAGCTGCTGCGTCATGGCCAGCATGTCGAGCTGGCCGCCATGGTCGGCATCGACGCCGCCTCGGATGGTCTGGCCCGTGCCAGACGGCTGGGGCTGGCCACCACCCACCAGGGCCTGGACGGCCTGCTGGCGCTGCCGGAATTTGCCGACATCAGGATCGTGTTCGATGCCACCTCGGCCGGCGCGCATGTCCAGCACAACCGCGTGCTGCAACAGCACGGCGTGCGGGTGATCGACCTTACCCCGGCGGCCATCGGCCCCTATGTGGTGCCGGTGGTCAATCTGGAAGCGCATCTGGATGCGGCCAATATCAATATGGTCACCTGCGGCGGCCAGGCCACCATTCCCATGGTGGCGGCGGTCAACAGCGTCACCCCGGTGCTGTACGGCGAAATCGTCGCCTCGATTGCCAGCAAATCCGCGGGCCCCGGCACCCGTGCCAATATCGACGAATTCACCGAAACCACCTCGCAGGCCATTGTCAGCGTGGGCGGTGCACGTCAGGGCAAGGCCATCATCATTCTCAATCCGGCCGAACCGCCGCTGATGATGCGCGACACCGTGTTCTGCCTGACCGGCCCGGCCGACCGTGCCGCCATTGCCGCCGCAGTGGCGCAGATGGCGGAAAAGGTGCAGGCCTATGTGCCGGGTTACCGCCTGAAGCAGGCAGTGCAATTCGAAGACATCCCCGCGGCCGATGCCGCCGCCTATCCCGGCCTGGGCGCGCAAGGCGGGCTCAAGGTGTCCATCTTCATCGAAGTGGAAGGCGCCGCCCACTATCTGCCCGCCTATGCCGGCAACCTGGACATCATGACGTCAGCCGCCATGGCCTGTGGTGAACGCCTGGCCGCCCGACTGCTGCAAGCCTGAGGAAACCCGCCATGAACAAACTGTATATCTCCGACGTGACCCTGCGCGATGGATCGCATGCGGTGCGTCACCGCTATTCGCTGGAGCAGGTGCGCGCCATTGCCAGCGCCCTGGACCGCGCCGGGGTGGATTCCATCGAGGTCGCCCATGGCGACGGGCTGGAAGGCTCCAGCTTCAACTACGGCTTTGGCGCGCACAGCGATGTGGCGTGGATTGCCGCTGCCGCCGAATCGGTCAGCCACAGCAAGATTGCCACCCTGCTGTTGCCCGGCATTGCCACCGTGCATGCGCTGCGCAATGCCTACGATGCCGGGGCCAGCGTGGTGCGTATTGCCACCCACTGTACCGAGGCCGACATCGCCAAACAGCATATCCAGTACGCCCGTGAGCTGGGCATGGACACCGTGGGCTTTCTGATGATGTCGCACATGTGCAGCCCGCAGCAGCTGGCGGCCCAGGCCAAGCTGATGGAAAGCTACGGTGCCACCTGCATTTACGTGGTGGATTCCGGCGGGGCCTTGCTGATGCAGGATGTGCGCGACCGCTTCCGTGCGCTGCGCGATGTGCTGGACCCGGCCACCGCCACCGGCATTCATGCCCATCACAACCTGTCGCTGGGCGTGGCCAATTCCATCGTGGCGGTGGAAGAAGGCTGCCAGCGCATCGATGCCTCGCTGGCCGGACAAGGCGCCGGGGCGGGCAATGCGCCGCTGGAAGTGTTTATTGCCGCCGCCGAACGGCTGGGCTGGAACCACGGCTGCGACCTGATCCGCCTGATGGACGCGGCGGACGACATCGTGCGCCCCACCCAGGACCGCCCGGTGCGGGTGGACCGCGAAACGCTGGCGCTGGGCTATGCCGGGGTGTACTCCAGCTTCTTGCGCCACGCGGAAAAAGCGGCAGAACAATACGGGCTGAAGACACTGGACATTCTGCTGGAAGTCGGTCGTCGCCGCATGGTGGGCGGGCAGGAGGACATGATTGTCGATGTGGCGCTGGATTTGCTGAAGCAACAGGAGGTGCGCGCATGAACACGCTGATTCAGGAAATGGCCACCCAGCTGGATATCGCCACCCGGTGCCACGAAGCCACCCCGCAACTGAGTGCGCAGCAGCCGTTTGATCTGGCGACGGCCTATCGCATCCAGCAGGCCGGCATCAGCCTGCGCCAGCAACGCGGCGAGCGCGTGGTCGGCCTGAAACTGGGCTTTACCAGCCGCGCCAAGATGCAGCAAATGGGCGTGGACGCGCTGATCTGGGGCGAACTGACCGATGCCATGCAGATTGCCGACGGCGGCAGGCTGGACCTGTCCAAACTGATCCACCCGCGGGTGGAGCCGGAAATCGCCTTCATCACCGCCTGCGACATCGACCGGCCGCTGTCGCTGGCCGAAGCCGGGCTGGCGCTGGCTGGTGTGGCGCCGGCGCTGGAAATCATCGACTCGCGCTATCGCGACTTCCGCTTCAGCCTGCAAGACGTGGTGGCCGACAACTGCTCCTCCGCCCGCTATGTGCTTGGCCCGCTGTGCGCGCCGGACAGCGCGCTGGACAATCTGGGCGTGGTACTGCGCTTTGATGGCCGCCCGGTGCAGATCGGCAGCAGTGCCGCCATTCTGGGCCAGCCGCTGCGCGCACTGGTGGAGATTTCCCGCCTGCTGCATCAGGAAGAGCGCGTGCTGCCTGCCGGTTCGCTGATTCTGGCCGGAGCCGCCACCGCCGCCGAGGCACTGCGCCCCGGCCTGCATGTCAGTGTCGAGGTGGCCGGGCTGGGCTGCTGCGCCTTCAACACGGGAGAGCAGCCATGAACACCCAGGCTACCGTGGTCAGCGGCAAGGCCACACCGCGCGGCCGCTTTCCCCACCTGAAACGCGCCGGCGACCTGCTGTTTGTCTCCGGCACCAGCTCGCGCCTGCCCGACAACAGCATTGCCGGGGCCAAGGCCGACGCCATGGGCGCCACCCAGCTGGACATTGCGGTGCAAACCCGCTGCGTGATCGAAAACATCCGCGACATCCTGGCCACGGCGAATGCCAGTCTGGCTGATGTGGTGGAGATCTGCGCCTATCTGGTGGATATGAACGATTTTGCCGCTTACAACGCGGTTTATGCCGAGTATTTCGACGAAAGCGGACCCACCCGCACCACGGTGGCGGTGCATCAGCTGCCGCATCCGCATTTGCGTATCGAAATCAAGGCCATTGCCTACAAGCCGCAATAGACGGCAGCAGGCTTTACTGTGTGGAGGAGAAACTCATGCAATTGCAATATGGTTTGCCGCTCAACCTGCTGGACTGGGCCGAAGACAACAAGGGCGAACTCAAGCCGCCCGTATGCAATGCGGCCATCTGGCCGGATGGTGACTACATCATCAATATGGTGGGCGGGCCCAATACCCGTACCGATTTTCACGACAACCCGACCGAAGAAATCTTCTACCAGATCAAGGGCAATGCCTACCTGAACATCTGGGACCGTGGCCGCTTCGAGCGGATTGATCTGCGCGAGGGCGATGTGTTCCTGCTGCCCGCCCATGTCATCCACTCGCCGCAGCGCCCCGAGCCCGGCCTGTGCTTCCTGGTGGAACGGCCACGCCCCCTTGGCGCGCATGACAGCCTGCACTGGTATTGCCCGGTATGTGCCGGCGAAATCTGGCATATCTCCAAGCAACTGGAGAGCCTGGTGGATGATTTGCCCAAGGCCTATCAGGCGTTTTACGCCATTGGCGAGGAAGGTCGGCGTTGCAAGCATTGCGGCACGGTACATCCGGGCAAGGACTACGCCGCCTGGCATGCACTGCACCTGCGTGCGCAACACTAGAAAAGACGCATCATGATAGACATTCACTCGCATTTCTTTCCACGCATCAGCCAGGCCGAGGCGGCCCGGCTCGACCCGCAGCGCGCGCCCTGGCTGCACACGGCCGGGCGCGAAGGGCAGATCATGCTGGGCGAGCGGCCGTTCCGCCCGGTATACGATGCCCTGTGGGATGGCGCGCGCCGGCTGGAATTCCTGGAGCGGCAGGGCATCGACATCCAGATCATGTGTGCCACCCCGGTGATGTTTGCCTACCACGCGCCCATCGAGCGCGCCCTGCCCTGGGCGCAGCTGATGAATGACCGGGCGCTGGAGATGGCCGCCATTGCCCCGCAGCGGCTGAAGGTGCTGGCCCAGGTGCCGCTGCAGGATATCGACGCCGCCTGCCGCGAAGCCAGCCGCGCCCGCGACTGCGGCCATGTCGGGGTGCAGATCGGCAACCATGTCGGCGCGCTCGATCTGGATAACGCTGGCCTGCTGGTGTTCCTGGCGCACTGCGCAGCGGAAGGCATCCCGGTGCTGGTGCATCCCTGGGACATGATGGGCGGCGAAGAGCGCATGAAAAAATGGATGCTGCCCTGGCTGGTGGCCATGCCGGCGGAAACCCAGCTGGCCATCCTGTCGCTCATCCTGTCCGGCGCCTTCGAGCGCCTGCCGCGCAGCCTGAAAATCTGCTTTGCCCATGGCGGGGGCAGTTTTGCCTATCTGCTGGGGCGGGTGGACAACGCCTGGGAACAGCGCGACATCGTGCGTGAAGACTGCCCCAACAAGCCCTCCAGCTATGTCGACCGTTTTTATGTCGATTCCGCCATTTTCGATCCGGCTGCGTTGCGCTTGCTGGTGGGCACCATGGGCAGCGAACGGGTGATGCTGGGCTCGGACTCGCCCTTCCCGCTGGGTGAGCAAGAGGTGGGTTCGCTGATCCGCCATGCCGGGCTGGCCCCGGTGCAGCAGCAACAACTGCTGAGTGCCAATGCCCGCCAGTTCTTCAATCTGGCCTGAGCAGGCCAATCCGGCAGGCAGGGAACGGGCCATACCGCCACCCGGCGACAGCCTGTCCCTGCCTTTCGTAGACTTGAGCTCCCTTGACACAACAGCGTGGATACCAGAGATGCGTATTGACCTGACTTTTCCCGACCTGGCCAGCCGAGCCGTGCAATACAATGCGCGCGCTTCGGTGGCGGATTTTGACGCCTGCATGGAGGAATATGCGGTATTGGCCATAGAGGCCAAGGCCCGTGTAGCCGGCCTGTATGATTTGCCTTATGGCATGGCTGCGGCCGAGCGGCTGGATGTGTTTCCCGCCTGCCAGCAGCCCGCGCCGCTGTTTGTGTTCATCCATGGCGGCTACTGGCATTCGCAGCGCAAGGAAGAAGCCTGTGGCATGGCCCCGGCCTTGCACCAGCATGGTGTGGCGCTGGCCACGGTGGAATACACCCTGCTGCCGCAGGCCACCCTGGCCGAAGTGGTGCGCGAAGTGCGCAGCGCCATTGCCTGGTTGTACCGGCATGCCGCGCAATACGGCATTGATCCGCAACGCATTTATGTCGGCGGCAGCTCGGCCGGCGCCCATCTGGTGGGCATGTTGTATGCCCAGGACTGGCAGCAGGATTACGGCCTGCCGCCAGACGTGATCAAGGGTGCGCTGGCGCTGAGCGGCCTGTATGACATCCGTCCGCTGTGCGACATCTATGTCAATGACTGGCTGCGGCTGTATCCGGACCAGGCGGCCCGCCTCAGCCCGCTGCTGTGCCTGCCACCGGCGCCGCAGGCAGGCAAGCTGCGCTTGAGCGTGGGCGGCAAGGAGACCGACGGCTTTCGCCACCAGACCCTGGCTTACCATCATGCCGCTCTGGAGCTGGGGCTGGATGTGCGGCTGATCGAGGATAGCGGCAACAATCACTTCAGCTTGGTCAATGAGCTGTCCAAGCCGGATAGCAGGCTTTTCCGTCAGTTGCTGGAGATGATCGGCGCATAAAGGCCAGGCCGGTCCGCGGCGCATGGCCGCCGCGCCGGCCGGGCCAGCAGCAACAAGCGGGGTGAAAAGCGGCAGCGCTTTCCGTATCATGCGGATTTGCTGCCGCTTTGTGCAGGGGCGGCGCAAACCCTCTTGCAAGGCCACCCATGTCCCTCACCCGGCAAATCCCCCGCGAAGAAATCAAGACCATGCCGCTGTTTCCGGCGCTCACCCCAGACCAGGTCTGCATGCTGGACAGCCCGCAGGCGCTGGCCGCCGCGCTGCCCGACCTGCTGGCAGCACCGCTGCTGGGGTTTGATACCGAATCCAAGCCCACCTTCCGCAAGGGCGAGGAATCGGACGGCCCGCACCTGATCCAGCTGGCGGACAGCCAGTGCGCCTGGCTGGTGCCGGTGGTGAAGGGCGTGTTGCCGGAGGAAATCAAAACCTTGCTCGCCGACCCGGCGCATCCGCTGGTGGGTTTCGATCTGGTATCCGACCGCGCCCTGCTGAAAAGCCGGCTGGGCGTGGAGTGCGGCGGCTTGATCGACCTGGGTAATCTGCTGCCCTCGGACGATGCCCGCATTACCGTGGGCGCGGTGCAGGCGGTGGCTCGCCTGTTTGGCCAGTACTTCCGCAAATCGAAAAAACTGTCCACCACCAACTGGTCGCGCCTGCCGCTAAGCCCGGCGCAGCAAGCCTATGCCGGCAACGACGCCTGGGTGGCACTGCGGGTGTATCAGGAACTGCAAGCGCGTGGCCTCTTGCCGGAAACGGCAGCATGAACGACTGGACGCGCGCCTTTGCCGCACTGGCCGGGCTGGACGACGCCAGCCGCGCCCAGCTGCTGGCGCACAGCCAGACCATGCAGGCCGCGGCTGGCACCGTGCTGTTCCGCGAGGGCAGCCCCTGTCAGGCTTATCTGTTTTTGCAGCAGGGGCAGATCCGGGTGCAGAAAGTGGGCGAAAACGGCCGCGAAATCACCCTGTACCGGGTGGAAGACGGACAGACCTGCATTGTCACCACC
Organism: Aquitalea sp. ASV15; assembly: GCF_016429115.1. Classification (NCBI taxonomy): domain Bacteria; kingdom Pseudomonadati; phylum Pseudomonadota; class Betaproteobacteria; order Neisseriales; family Chromobacteriaceae; genus Aquitalea; species Aquitalea sp. ASV15. The sequence continues at coordinate 34,317 of NZ_JAELTZ010000030.1, forward strand.
GCCTGCCTGATGAGCGGCACCGACTACGATGCCGAAGGCGTGGCCGAAACCGCCATCCAGGCCCAGGCACTGCCGATTCCGGCCTTCCGCCAGTTGTTGGCCAGCTCGGCGGCCTTTCGCGATTTCGTGTTCCGCGCCTATGGCAGCCGCATTGCCGACCTGCTGTTGCTGATCGAAGAAGTCAGCTTTGGCCGCATCGACCAGCGCCTGGCCGCCTGTCTGCTGCAGCGTGCCCGTGGCCAGTCGGCGCTCAAGCTGACGCACCAGGAAGTGGCGGCCGAGCTGGGCAGCGCGCGCGAAGTGATCAGCCGCCAGCTCAAGGAATTCGAACGCCGCGGCTGGATACGCCTTGGCCGTGGCCAGCTGCAGCTGCTGGATGCCGGCGCCCTGCAGCAACTTGCCGGCAAGTAAGCTGTGGTTTTTATCGCCGTTTTGCCCCTGCTGGCCGCGCTGTGTGACCTAGTCACTGACGCGGGCGGTGCCACGGCCTAGCCTCTCCTCATCGCCATCCCGCATGGCCCTGAACCGAGGAGAACAGCATGTCCCCCAATGTAGGCGGTATCGACCGCACCCTGCGCATCGTCATTGGCATCGCCCTGATCATCGCCACCATGGCCGGCCTGCTGCCGGTGTGGGGCTGGATCGGCATCGTGCCGCTGGCCACCGGGCTGATCCGCTGGTGTCCGGCCTATCTGCCCTTTGGCATCAAGACCTGCAAGCTGAAATAGGCGCGGCTGGCAAAATCCCTGCTGCTGCGTTGCGCCTCCTTGCCGTACTCTTTGTACTGTCTGCGTCGGCGCGCCTTGCCCCAGGGGCGCTGCGCTATTTTGCCCGCCGCGCACATGCATGTGGGCATGCTTGCAAAACCCTGCTGCTGCGTTGTGCTGTTTTCTCAGCGGCAGGTACTAACCTGCCCGAATGGCCGTAGCCGGTAGCATGGTGTAGCCTGACAGCCTTGTTTTCATCCGGTCTGCCCATGTCTGCCACACCACCTGCCCGTCCCCTGTTGCAACGCATCAGCCCCTTGCTGGGGCTGCTGCCCTTTCTGCGTCCTTATCGCCGCCGTGCCTGGCTGGCGCTGCTGGCACTCACCGTGGCCGCCGTGTCCACGCTGGTGTTGCCCATGGCCTTTCGCGTGCTGATCGACCAGGGCTTTTCCAGCCGCAATGCCGGTCATATCAACCAGTATTTCCTCATGCTGTTTGGCGTGGCGGTGGTGCTGGCGCTGGCCACCGCCGGGCGCTTTTACCTGGTGTCCTGGCTGGGTGAGCGGGTAACGGCCGATGTGCGCAGCGCGGTGTACCGCCACGTCATCAGCATGAGTCCGCAGTATTTCGAAACCACCCAGACCGGCGAAGTGCTGTCGCGCCTCACCACCGACACCACGCTGGTGCAGACGGTGATCGGCACCAGCCTGTCCATGGGCCTGCGCAATGTGCTGTTGATGCTGGGCGGGCTGGTGATGCTGGCCATGACCAGCCCCAGCCTCACCGGCTACATTCTGGTGACGCTATTGCTGGTGGTGCTGCCCATCGTGCTGTTTGGCCGCCGCGTGCGGGCGCTGTCCAAATCCAGCCAGGACCGTATTGCCGATTCCAGCGCCATGGCCGGTGAAGTGCTCAATGCCATTCCCACCGTGCAAGCCTTCAACCAGCAGGCGGCAGAGGCCAAACGCTTTGTCGGCTCGGTGGAACTGAGCTTTGCCACCGCGCTGGCGCGTATCCGCGCCCGTTCGCTGCTGACGGTGGCGGTGATCATGCTGATCTTCGGCGCCATCGTGTTTGTGCTGTGGCTGGGCGCGCAGCAAGTGCTGGCCGGGCAGATGAGCGGCGGCCTGCTGGCGCAGTTCATCCTGTATGCGGTGGTCACCGCCGGGGCGATTGGTGCCGTGGCCGAGGTATGGGGCGATGTGCAACGCGCCGCCGGGGCCACCGAGCGGCTGATGGAGCTGCTGCAACTGGCCTCGCCGGTAACCGAACCCACCCACCCGCATGCCTTGCCGGTAGCCGGGCGCTTGCGCTTGCAGCAGGTCAGCTTTGCCTACCCCTCGCGGCCGGAGCAATCCTCGCTCAGCCACATCGACCTGGAGCTGGCCCCCGGCGAACATGTGGCGCTGGTCGGCCCCTCCGGTGCCGGCAAGTCCACGCTGTTCCAGCTATTGCTGCGCTTTTACGACCCGCAACAGGGGCAGATTAGCCTGGGCGGCATCGACATCCGCCAACTGGCGCTGGCCGACTTGCGCCAGCACATTGGCGTGGTGCTGCAGGATTCGGTGATTTTTGGCAGCAGTGCGCTGGAAAACATCCGCTATGGCCGGCCGGATGCCACGGATGAAGAAGTCTATGCCGCCGCCCGTGCTGCCGCCGCCCACGATTTCATCCAGGCCCTGCCGCAAGGCTATGCCACTTATCTGGGCGAGCGCGGCGTACGGCTGTCCGGTGGCCAGCGCCAGCGTATTGCCATTGCCCGCGCCATCCTGAAAAACCCGCCCATCCTGCTGCTGGACGAAGCCACCAGCGCGCTGGATGCCGAATCCGAACAGCTGGTGCAGCAGGCACTGGAACGTGCCGCCGCCAATCGCACCACGCTGGTGATTGCCCACCGCCTGGCCACGGTGAAAGAAGCCGACCGCATCGTGGTACTGGAAGGCGGGCGCATTGTGGCGCAGGGGCGGCATGAGGAACTGCTGCACAGCTCACCGCTGTATGCGCGCTTGGCCGCGCTGCAGTTTGCCGCTGGTTCAGCCCTGCAATAACAGGCCGCGCTGGCGGAAGCGCTGGTGTTCCTCGGCCGGCACCAGCGCGCCGCCGGTAGTCCAGATCAGGTGATGGCTGTCTGCCAGCTGCCCTTGCAGGCCGTGTGCCGCCAGATAAGCCTGCCCGGCCGGGCTATTGCACAGCCAGTGCGGCCCGGCCACCGCCGCGGCCGCCGAGGGTTCCACGGCCATGCCGCAGTGGTCTTCCACCAGCAGGCGCTGGCGGAACAAATCATCATCGCCAACGGTAAACACCCCGCTCAATTCTGCCCGCATCAAGGGCGCCACCAAGGGCGAAGCCAGGCCCACCGCCAGCCCATCGGCCTCGGTGCGGTTATCCAGGCCGATGTCGTACACCGAGAGCGGGGCGTCGCCGCCGCTGGCCAGCTGCACCAGCATGCAGGGCGAGGCCACCGGTTCGGCAAAAAAACAATGCACATGCGGGCCGAACAATAGCTTCAAGCCGTGGGCGATACCACCCGGCGCACCGCCCACACCGCAGGGCAGGTAGACAAACAGCGGGTGGGCCGCATCCACCACTGCACCCCGCGCCGCCAGTTGTGCCGCCAGCGGTGCGGCGGCTGCGGCATAACCCAGCAACAGCGGCAGCGAGTGCTCGTCATCAACAAAATAACTGTTGGGGTCGGCCTCGGCAGTGGCACGGCCCGCCGCCACGGCGGCAGCGTAGTCACCGGCATGTTCCACCACGGTGACGCCGCGCTGGCGCAGCCGCGTCTTCTTCCATTCCTTGGCCTCCACCGACATATGCACCACCGCCTGAAAGCCCAGCGCTGCCGCCATGATGCCAATGCTCAGGCCCAGATTGCCGGTGCTGCCCACCACCACGCTGTGGCGGGCAAACAGGGCGCGGGCATCCGGACTGGCCAGCAGGCGGCGGTCGTCCTCCGGCTGTATTACGCCGTGCTGCAAGGCCAGCGTCTCGGCATGGGCCAGCACCTCGTGAAAACCGCCACGCGCCTTGATCGAACCGGCCACCGGCAGTGCATGGTCGCCCTTCAGCCAGCACCGGCCTTGCACCCCGTGGTATGGCGGCTGGGCATACAAGGCGCTGGCATCGTGCAAGGCGGATTCGATCTGCCCCTGGGTGGCGGCCAGCTCGGGAAACAGCATGGCCAGCAGGCCGGCACAGCGTTGCAAGCGCGCCGCAGCCGCCTGGACCTGTTGCGCCGTGGGGGCACTGGCAGGCAGGGCGCTGCCCAATTGCGGGTTCAGCCATAGCAGGGGCTGGTGTGCTTGCAGTGTGGCTAATAGTGCGGGTGGCAGCGGCGCAGACATGGGACAGGCTCCAGTGGTATCAACTGCCTGTCATTCTAGGGCTGTATTCCTGACCGTAAAAAGCGATACTTGCTGCTGTAACCATTAGCCGGACTTATGCAAAATGCTGGATGCCTCCATTCTGGCCAGCCTGCGCTGCTTTGACGTGGCGGCCCGTCTGCTCAGCTTTACTGCTGCCGCCCAGCAGCTGCACCTGACCCAGAGTGCGGTCAGCCAGCAGATGCGCCAGCTGGAGCAGCGGCTGGGCTACCCGCTGTTTGTGCGCCAGCACCGCCGCCTGCAACTCACCGCCCAGGGGCAGGCGCTATACCGCAGCGTCAGCACCGCCTTGCAAGACATCGACAGCACCTTGCAACAGCTGGCGCGGCAGGACAGCGTATTGCACATCAGCTGTGCGCCATCCTTTGCCCTGGACTGGCTGATGCCGCGCCTGAGCGCCTTCCAGCAGCAATACCCGGCCATCCCGGTGCGCCTGCGCGCGGAATTCCAGCGCATGAACCGGCAGGACATGCTGGCAGCCGGGGTGGATGTCAGCATCCGCTACGACCCGGACGAGATGGCCGATTTGCCCGGTATTCCCTTGCTGGATGAAGTGCTGCTGCCGGTGGCCAGCCCGGCTTTGCTGGCGGCCCAGCCGGCACTGGCGACAGCAAACAGTCTGACGCGCCTGCATGACAGCGCGGCCTGGGACGGCGCGCCGCCATTTGCCGAGTGGGACTGCTGGCAGCAAGGTGCGGCAGCGGAATTCCGCTTTGCCCCCGGAGCGTGGCAGGAGCGGGAATACAATCTGGCCAGCCTGTCGCTGGCCGCCGCCTGTCAGGGCCAGGGCGTGGCCATGGCACGCGCCGCCCAGGTGCTGGAACTGCTGCAGCAAGGCCGCTTGCAACAGGTGTACCCCGCCACGGTGGCGGCACCGGCGCGCTATGTGCTGCGCAGCCTGCGGCCGGAGGACCGCCGCGTGCAGCTGTTCTGCCAGTGGTTGCAGCAGCAATGCCAGCAGTTTGTCCGCCAGCGCCAGCAACTGCTGGGGGTGTGAAAGGGAGGGCAGGGCAAAACACTGGCCCGCCACCGCGCTTTGCACTACATTGATTTTCCCTGTTTTTACCGCCAGCCATCATGCACCAGCCCCCGACACCGGACTGCCAGGGTTTTCTGCCCGCCACCCACCAGGTGGTGCTGCGCTATCACCAGGCGTGGCAACAGCGCCGGCTGGACGACATTCTGGCCTTGTACCACCCGGACATCGCCTATCACGACTTCCTGCAAAACCGCGTGTTTCATCTGGCCGAGCTGCGCGACTATGTGCAAGCCTCGCTGCCGCAGGGCGCGGCCGAGCGGCTGGAGCACTGCGACCGCATCCGCGTCGATGGTGACACCGCCTTCATCCAGTACCAGCTGGTGCTGCGTGGCGGCCAGGCTTCGTTTCAGAGCAGCGAAGCCATTACCGTGCGCGACGGCCTGATCTGGCAGGTGCGCGAATATGCCACCCTGCAACGCGGCCCGGCGGCAACGTCCGCCGCGGCCGCCGTGGCCAGCCCGCTGCAAAAGCTGGGCCTGTCGGCGCGCCAGCTGGGGCGCATGGCGGAAGACCTGCACAGCTATTTCCGCCAGCAGCAGCCGTATTTGCAGGCCGACTGCACTCTGGCCGCGGTGGCCGCCGCCACCGGCTACAGCCGCAACCAGCTGTCCTACCTGCTGAATCAGGTGCTGGGGCAAAGCTTTTACCGCTACGTCAATCAGGCGCGGCTGCAGCATGTGCTGGATAAGCTGCCCACCAGCGGCAATGTGCGTGTGGACGAACTGGCCTTTGCCGCCGGCTTCAATTCGCTGTCGGTGTTCTACCGCTGTTTTCGCGACCATACCGGGCTGACCCCCGCCGCCTGGTTGCGGCGTTTTCCGTGCGGGTCCGCGCAGACGACCAGCCCGCCGCCGCCGGATTAAGCTGCATGCTTCTTGCATGGAGGCCGGCCTATGGGCGCAACACACACTATCAGCCTGTGGATGGAACAACTGGGCGACAGCCTGGCACCGCGCCCGGCGCTGACTGGCGATATCGAGGCCGATGTGGCCATTGTCGGTGCCGGCTATACCGGGCTGTGGACCGCCTATTACCTGAAACAGCAGGCGCCTGATCTGAACATCGTGGTGCTGGAAGCCCGGATCGCCGGCTTTGGCGCCTCCGGCCGCAATGGCGGCTGGGTGATAGGCGAGGTGCTGGGCGAAGACCGGCTGCTGGCCGGGCTGGACCCGGCAGCGCGCGCCCTCAGCCGCGCCCTGTTGCATGACATTCCAGACGAAGTGGGCCGCGTCATCGCCCGCGAAGGCATCGACTGCCACTACCGCAAGGGCGGGGTGCTGTATTGCGCCGCGCGCTATCCGGAGCAGGAAGCCCGCCTGCGCCAGCAACTGGCCGACTGGCGCGCCCACGGCCATGGCGCGGACGATTACCGCTGGCTGGATGTGGCCCAGCTGAATGAGCGGCTGCGGCTGGCCACCCCGTATGGCGCGGTGTATTCACCGCATGTGGCCACCATCCAGCCGGCGCGACTGGTGCGCGGCCTGGCGCAATGTGTGGAGCGCATGGGGGTGACCATTTACGAAGAAAGCCGCGTCGACTCCCTGGCTAGCGGCGAGTTGCGCACCGCCCATGGCCGGGTGCGGGCGCGCTGGCTGGTGCCGGCAGTGGAAGGCTATGCCGCCACGCTGCCGCCGTTTGGCCAATACCAGCTGCCGGTGCAAAGCCTGATCATCGCCACCGAACCCTTGTCCGATGCGCTGTGGGAGGAGATCGGCCTGCGCCATGGCGAAGCCTTCAGCGAAAACAGCCGCCAGGTCAGCTATGGCCAGCGCAGCCGCGACAACCGGCTGGTGTTTGGCGCGCGGGGGGGCTACCGCTTTGGTGGCAAGCTGCGCCAGGACTTTAGCCTGACAGCAGACGAAATCGCCCTGCGCCGCCAGTTGATGGTGGAGCTGTTCCCCATGCTGGCCGGAGTGCGCATCAGCCATGGCTGGGGCGGCAATCTGGGCGCGGCAAGGCGTTTTCAGCCGCATATGGTGTGCGATGCCGCCCATGGCCTGGCCTGGGCCGGCGGTTATGGCGGCGAGGGGGTGGGGGCCAGCAATCTGGCCGGGCGCACGCTGGCCGAGCTGCTGCTGGGCAAGGAGACGCTGCTGACCCGCCAGCCCTGGGTGAAAACCGTGGCCAGCCTGGGCCGCTGGGAGCCGGAGCCGCTGCGCTGGCTGGGCTACAACGCCATCATCAAGAGCTTTGTCTGGGAAGACCAGACGCTGAATAACCCCGCCAGCCCGTCCTGGCAGCGCCGGCTGGCGCAGCGGCTGGCCGACCGCATGGAAAGCCTGATGCGCTAGCCACCGCCGCCCGCCACCACCAGACCATTTGCAGGCTGTGCCTGCCACCGGAGAAACCGCATGTCGATTACCCTGCTGCCGCAATGCGGCGACCTGTTGCTGTCCGCCCCCAGCCCGGTGGCGGTGCCACTGGGCGAGCCCGTCTCCACCGTGGCCGTCCATGCGGTGGAACGGCCGGACGGCGTGGAAACCGGCGTCTGGGAGTGCAGCCCGGGGCGCTGGCGACGCCAGATCATGCAGGCGGAGTTTTGCCACTTTATCCAGGGTCGCTGCCGCTTCATTCCCGATGCCGGCAGCCCGATTGATATTGCCGCCGGCGATGCCCTGTATTTTCCCGCCAATAGCGCGGGTGTGTGGGAAGTGACGGAAACCGTGCGCAAATCCTATGTGCTGTGGCCGGACTGAAGCCCAGGCCGGCAGCCGCTGCCGCAGGGGGTGTTGAACGAGAATAATGACGACAGCCTATTGCGGTGGACGGGTCAGGGCGCTTGGCCTAAACTGGGCGCTCCCCCTTCATGGCAGCTGCATGCCGAAGCCAGGTCCCGTGTTCAATACCGCATCAGACCAGCCACTGGCCTTGCCAGGCCGCTGGCGGGTCAACATTCCCAAGGCACTGTGGCCGGAATTTGAAGGCTATATCTGGCAGCACCATCGCGGTTTCCTGCTGCTGACCAACATCATCGCCGCGCTGGCCTTTTTCTCCTATGTGCTGGCCGATGCCCTGCTGATTCCCGACATGGCGCAGACATCGCTGCTGCTGCGCACTATCCTGCTGCTGGTGGCCATGCTGGATATCTGGCTGGTGTTCGGCCGCCGCCGCAACATCCTGCTGATGGACCTGCTGATGCCGCTGCACGACCTGATAGCCACCGTGGCCTGGTTCGAGCTGCTCAAGCGCAGCCATTCGCCGGATGTGCCCACCTTTCTCTATGCCTCGCTGATTTTCATCGTGTTCGCCAACCTGGGCGTGCGGGTGTCGTTCAAGGGCGCAGTGGCCAGCTCGCTGGCCATTTCGCTGGTGATCATGGGCAATGTGGCGCTGATGAATCCACATGACAGCAAGCCGCTGCTGGTGTTTTCGCTGGTCTACCTGCCGGTGCTGCTGTTCTGCCTGTTCATGAGCTGGAACACCACCAGCAGCGTGCGGCTGGCTTTTTATGCCGCGCAGGCCGAGGCCAGAAGCAAGAACGAACTGTCCTCGCTCAACCGGCGGCTGCAAATGCTGGCCTCCACCGATGCGCTGACCCAGGTGGGCAACCGCCGCGCCTTCGACCTGCAGCTGGAGCAGTTCTGGCAGCAGATGGGCCAGCATGGCCGGCCCTTTGCCCTGCTGCTGATCGATATCGATTACTTCAAACCCTATAACGACCACTATGGTCATCTGGCGGGCGACCATGTGCTGGCCGAGGTGGCCAGTGCCATGGTGGGCAGCCTGCGCAGCGGGCAGGCCAGAGCCTTCCGCTATGGCGGCGAGGAGTTTGCCATCCTGCTGCAAAGCGGCCGTCAGGATGAGCTGCGGCGCATCGGCCAGCGCCTGCTGCAGCAAGTGGCCGCCTTGCAGCTAGCACACGAGTACCGCCCGGACGGCCAGCCGTATCTCACCATCAGCGTGGGGGCGGCCTTGTCCAGCCTGGCCGGCTTGCGCCATGCCACCGACCTGCTGGCCTGCTGCGACCGCATGCTGTATCGCGCCAAGCAGCAAGGGCGCAACCAGCTGCAGCTGGCGACGGATGACATGGCGGTGGCCAGCGACTGAACCCTGCCCGGCATCAGCCTGGTGGCTGGCCGCCGGCGCGCAGCAGCACCGCCCCCAGCAGCACATCCGCCCCCATGCTGACGTCTTGTGGCAGCGCGTTTTCCGCCTCGTTGTGGCTGATGCCTTCCACGCAGGGGATGAAGATCATGGTGGTGGGACAATGCCGTGCCAGATGGATGGCATCGTGGCCGGCTCCGCTGACAATGTCCTGATGCGGATAGCCCAGCGCCGTCACCGCCTGGCGCACCGCGCCGATGCAGTCGCGGTCGAACGGCGTGGCGGCACTGAACCAGTGCCGCTGGATGTCGACTGTCAGGCCACGCTCTGCTGCCAGTTGCTGCAGCAGGCTGCGGGTCTGTGCTTCCATGGCCGCGATCTGCGCGTCCTGATGATGGCGCAGGTCGATGGTGAAGCGCACCAGGCCGGGAATGGTATTGCGCGAGGAGCCGGGAATGAGCAGCTGCCCCACGGTCACCAGCCCGTAGGGGCTGAACGCAGCCGCCAGCTGCTCCAGCCGGCCTATCATGGCGCTGGCGGCAAACAGCGCATCGTGGCGCAAGGCCATGGGCGTGGTGCCGGCGTGGGCCGGGCGGCCCGTGACCAGCACATCCAGCCAGCAGATGGCCTGGCCGCCCGTCACCACCCCGATGGGCAGGCCGGCCTGCTCCAGAATGGGCCCCTGTTCGATATGGGCCTCGAAATAGGCATCAAAAGGCCGGCCCAGCGGCAGGTTGCCGGCATGGCCGGCCAGCGCGGTGGCCACGCTGATACCCTGCATGTCCTCCACCGCCAGGGCCGTGGCCAGCGGCAGCACCCCGCAAAACGCCGCCGAACCCAGCATGGCCGGGGTGAAGCGCGCACCTTCCTCATTGGTCCATACCGCAATTTCCAGCGGCTTGTCGGTAACGATGCCGGCATCGTTCAGGCTGCGCACCACCTCCAGCCCGGCCAGCACGCCATAGATGCCGTCAAAGCGGCCACCGGCCGGCTGGGTGTCCAGATGGCTGCCCATCACCACCGGATTGGCCTGGCGGTCGCGCCCGGCGCGGCGGGCAAACAGATTGCCGATGGCATCGGTATCCAGGCTCATGCCGGCCTGGTGGCACCAGTCGGCAAACAGGGCGCGGCCGGCGAAATCCTCGGCCGACAAGGCCAGCCGGCAATTGCCGCCTGCGGCAGTGGGACCGACCTTGGCCATGTCCATCAGGCTATTCCATAAACGTGGACCATTCACGGTCAGCATGCTTGTTCTCCTCAATATTGCTTGGCGCGGCGGGCATCAGTAGCCCAGCGCCGGGTCGGCGCGATGCAGCAGCTCTGCGCCGCTGGCCAGCCGCCGCGTGTTTTCTGCGATCTGGCTGGCAATGCAGCGCGCCGAGGCGGCCGAGGCCATGTGCGGGGTGACAGTGACGCCCGGCGTATGCCACCACGGGTGAGCGGCGGGCAGCGGTTCCTGCTCGAACACATCCAGCAAGGCCGCGCGCAGCTGGCCGCTGGCCAGGGCCGCGTGCAGGTCGGCTTCTGCCACATGCTGGCCACGACCGCCATTCACCAGCACCGCGCCGCGGGCCAGGGCGGCAAATGCCCGGCGGTCCAGCAGCCCTGTGGTGGCGGCGGTCAGCGGCAGCAGATTGATCAGCAGATCCAGCCCGGCCAGGCAATCCTGCAAGCCATGGTCACCGTGGTGGCAGTCCACCCCGGCCAGCGTCTTGGGGCTGCGCGACCAGCCGCGCACCGCATAGCCGGCCCCGGCCAGGTCCTGTGCCACGGCGCTGCCCATCGAGCCCAGCCCCAGCACGCCCACCCGGTAGTCACGGGCCGGGCATTGCGGCGGGCGCTGCCAGCGCGCCTGCTGCTGGTTGGCCAGCACCAGGTCGAAATGGCGCTGATAGTGGATGACCGCCCAGCGCATGAATTCCACCATGCCCTGGCGCTGTTCCGGGTCCACCACCCGGCATACCGGCACGGCGGGCAGGCTGTCGGCCTGGCCGATATGCTCGATGCCGGCGGACATGGAATGGATCAGCCGCAGCCGCGGCAGGGACTGCCAGCTGCCGGCTGGCGGAAACCAGCAGGCGGCCACTTCCGCGGTGGCGGCAGCCGCCTCGTGGGCTTCCACCACGCGCAGTTCGGGTGACACCTGGGCAAAAGCCTGGCGCAATTCCGCGATCAGCTCGGCATCATCGCTCAGCAGGACAATCGTGTTCATGAGGCGTAGCTTTCCTGTTGATCGGCAATCAGCGACAGCGCCGCCTGCCAGCCCAGGGCGATGATTTCCTCCTCGTCGTCACGGGCAAACTGGTCGGCGGTGTGCTGGCGCACCGCTGCGCTGGGGTAGTGCAGCTGCGCGCCGCCGGCCATGGCCTGCACCTGTGCCTGACAGGCGCGTTCCAGAAAATAGATTTCGTGGAAGGCCTCGGCCACCGAGCGGCCACCGGCCAGCAGGCCGTGGTTGCGCAGGATCAGCGCCTTGTTGCGCGGGCCCAGGTCGGCCACCACCCGTTCGCGTTCTTCCAGCGACAGGGCAATGCCCTCGTATTCGTGGTAGCTCAGCCGGCCATAAAACTTCAGCGCATGCTGGGTGATCGGCAGCAGGCCATGCTCCTGCGCCGACACCGCCATGCCGGCCGCGGTATGGGTATGTATCACGCAGTGCAGGTCGGGCCGCGCCATGTGCACGGCAGAATGGATGACAAAGCCTGCCTTGTTGACGCGCTGCACCTGCTGGTCGCCGCCCAGCACATTGCCATGCTGGTCGATGCGTACCAGGTCGGAGGCGCGCATGTGCTGGAACAGCACCCCGTAGCGGTTGATGAGGAAATGATGCTCCGGGCCGGGTATGCGCAGCGAAATATGGGTGTCTATCATGTCCGTCATGCGGAAATGGGCGATCAGCCGGTACAGCGCTGCCAGCTCGCAGCGTGCCTGCCATTCTTCAGGGGAAAATCGGGCCGCTTGATTCATGAGGTTCTCCAGGAGTTAACGGACAAAGACCAGTTCGGGGGAAGTGCCCTGCCGCCGCAGGCGGGACAAGCCGCACACGCCGACATACGACACCAGGGACAGCAGCGAGAAAAACAGCGCCAGCGGCCACCATTGGCCGGCAAACTCGCTGGCCAGCCAGGTGCCGATCAGCGGCGTGGTGCCGCCGGCCACGGCGCAGATCAGCTGGTAAGCCAGCGAAATGCCGGAATAGCGCAGCCGTACCGGAAAGGCTTCCGCCATGTAGCCGGCTATCACCGCGTACAGGCCGGACAGGGTGACCACCGCCATGGCAATGCCCAGGGTCATCAGCAGGATGTCGCCGGTTTCCACCAGCAGGAACATCGGATAGGGCAGCAGCACGCACAGCAGCGCGACGATCTTGAGGAAACGGCCCTCGCCCATCCGCTCGGCCAGCAGCGCGGAACAGGGCTGCGACAGGAACTGCAGGATGGTCACCAGGAACAGCGTGTCCAGAATGGTGGAACGGGCAATGCCCTGGTACTGGGTCACATAGGTGATCATGAAGGTGTTGGTGAAGAAGAAACCGGCCGAGCCGATGGTGACCGCGGCGGCGGCAAACAGGATTTCCCGCCAGCAATCGCGCAGCACTTCCAGCACCGGATAGCGGGCCGTGTCCTGCCCGGCCTGCACCGCCTTGAATTCCGGCGACTCCTCCACGCCGCTGCGGATGGCCAGGCCCACGCACATCAGCAGGCCGCTGGCCAGAAAGGGCAGACGCCAGCCCCAGCTGAGAAAGTCGGCCTGATCCAGCGCGGTGACCAGCCGGAAGGCGATCAGCGACAGGATCAGCCCGGCCGGGCTGCCCAGCTGGGCAAACGAGGCATAAAAGGTCTTGCGCCGGGCCGGAGCGTGCTCGCTGGCCATCAGCACGGCCCCGCCCCACTCGCCCCCCACCGAAATCCCCTGGATGAAGCGCAGGGTCACCAGGCCGATGGGTGCCCAGATGCCGGCACTGGCATGGCTGGGCAACAGGCCGATGCCGGCGGTGGCCACGCCCATCAGCGCCATGGTGAACAGCAGCATTTTCTTGCGTCCCAGCCGGTCACCCAGATGACCGAACACCACCCCGGCCATGGGGCGGGCGATAAAGCCGACGGCAAAGGTGGCAAAGGCCGCCAGCGTGCTCAGCGTGGGGTCGCTGCTGGGGAAAAACACCTGCCCCAGTACCAGGGCGGCAGCGGTGGCGTAGATGTAGAAATCGTAAAACTCGATGGTGGTGCCGATAAAGGCTGCCGCCGCAGCCCGGCGCGACTGGCTGGAGGCTTGGGTCATGGTGGATTCCTCTTTGTGGATGCGTGTTCTTGAGCGGGCGTCATGCACGTCGGACTGCGCTCTGGCGGCGCGTTGAGGGTTTATCGCATGGGCATTATCATTAGTAAAATTATCAAAACTGAAATTTTGAATAAGTAAAATTAATAACAAACCGGCGGGTCGAATATGGCGAAAACAACAGGGCCAACCCAGGCCAACATGACAGCAGGACCACGGTTGCTAAGCGACAGGCTGGATTGGAATCTGCTGCGGACTTATCTGGTAATTGCACAGGAAAGCAGCATCAGCCGGGCGGCGGCGCGCCTGCATATCACGCAGTCGGCGGTAAGCCAGGCGCTGAAACGGCTGGAAGAACAGTTGCAATGCACACTGATATTGCGGCAGGGGACACGCTTTGCCCTGACCGCCAGCGGCGATGAAATCTACCGCATCGCCAGCGACATCTACGGCCATGTGTCGCGGCTGGGCAGCGCGCTGCAACAGCGCAGCCAGGACATGCTGGGCAAGGTGCGCATACTGTGTGCCACCGGGCTGGAGGCCGCGCACTACGACGCCTATCTGGCGCACTTTCACCAGCAATACCCACGGGTGGAGCTGGAAGTGGAAGTCATGCGCAGCGCCGACATCATCAGCGGCCTGCTGCAAAAAACCGCCAGCCTGGGGCTGGGCCTGTGCCGCCTGCCGCATGCCAGGCTGGAGCGGCGCTGTCTCATCACCCAGCGCTATGCTTTTTACTGCGGCCGCAGCCATCCCCTGTTCGGCCGGCGCGATCTGACGCTGGA
>NZ_JAELTZ010000214.1:0-302 GCF_016429115.1 Aquitalea sp. ASV15
GTCGCGCTGCACACCGGCGCGGGAGACATCCGCGCCTTGTCCTTCGGAGCGGCTGGTGACCTTGTCGATTTCATCGAGGAAGACGATGCCGTTCTGCTCGACATTTTTCAGCGCGTCGGCCTTGAGCCTGTCTCTTATACACATCTCCGAGCCCACGAGACATTAACAAGGATCTCGTATGCCGTCGTCTGCTTGAAAAGGGGGGGGGGGGGGGGGGGGGGGGGGGGGGGGGGGGGGGGGGGGGGGGGGGGGGGGGGGGGGGGGGGGGGGGGGGGGGGGGGGGGGGGGGGGGGGGGGGGGGG
>NZ_JAELTZ010000215.1:0-302 GCF_016429115.1 Aquitalea sp. ASV15
GTGGGCGGCGGCGGAACGGTGGCCGGGGCCGGCGTGTCGGCCCAGGCGGCCGCAAGCGGCAGCAGGGCGAGGAGGGCAAGGAAGCGACGCATGATGATGGGTCCTTGGTGACAGTGTCGTTATAGGTCTGTCTCTTATACACATCTCCGAGCCCACGAGACATTAACAAGGATCGCGTATGCCGTCTTCGGCTTGAAAAAGGGGGGGGGGGGGGGGGGGGGGGGGGGGGGGGGGGGGGGGGGGGGGGGGGGGGGGGGGGGGGGGGGGGGGGGGGGGGGGGGGGGGGGGGGGGGGGGGGGGGG
>NZ_JAELTZ010000216.1:0-302 GCF_016429115.1 Aquitalea sp. ASV15
AACACGGTGGCCACCAGCCGTCCCGGCCAGTCGCAGCTGGAAAACGGCTCGATGCCGGCCAATGGCAAGCCGGGCTCAGTGATGCAGATGCTGTTCATCAAAATGCAGGCGTTCGGCAAACTCGCCCCTGTCTCTTATACACATCTCCGAGCCCACGAGACATTAACAAGGATCGCGTATGCCGTCTGCTGCTTGAAAAGGGGGGGGGGGGGGGGGGGGGGGGGGGGGGGGGGGGGGGGGGGGGGGGGGGGGGGGGGGGGGGGGGGGGGGGGGGGGGGGGGGGGGGGGGGGGGGGGGGGGGG
>NZ_JAELTZ010000217.1:0-302 GCF_016429115.1 Aquitalea sp. ASV15
GGCGACTGGAAATACGTTGCCAAGGGCAGCTGTGAAAAAATGGGCGGCATGCTGGCCAAGTAATCCGCCCCGGCATGGTTGCCGGCCCGCGCCGGCAACCTTCCCTTCACCTCCCTTCCGGTAAACCCTGTCTCTTATACACATCTCCGAGCCCACGAGACATTAACAAGGATCGCGTATGCCGTCTTGTGCTTGAAAAGGGGGGGGGGGGGGGGGGGGGGGGGGGGGGGGGGGGGGGGGGGGGGGGGGGGGGGGGGGGGGGGGGGGGGGGGGGGGGGGGGGGGGGGGGGGGGGGGGGGGGG
>NZ_JAELTZ010000218.1:0-302 GCF_016429115.1 Aquitalea sp. ASV15
GCCATGCAGTTCCAGTACATGCTGGCTGCCGGCCACGCCATGCAGGCCGTCGATATTCTGCGTCAGTATCGACACCTGCTTGCCCGTGGCTTCCAGCCAGGCCAAAAAGCGATGGCCGGCATTGGGCCTGTCTCTTATACACATCTCCGAGCCCACGAGACATTAACAAGGATCGCGTATGCCGTCTTCTGCTTGAAACGGGGGGGGGGGGGGGGGGGGGGGGGGGGGGGGGGGGGGGGGGGGGGGGGGGGGGGGGGGGGGGGGGGGGGGGGGGGGGGGGGGGGGGGGGGGGGGGGGGGGGG
>NZ_JAELTZ010000219.1:0-302 GCF_016429115.1 Aquitalea sp. ASV15
CCCCCCCCCCCCCCCCCCCCCCCCCCCCCCCCCCCCCCCCCCCCCCCCCCCCCCCCCCCCCCCCCCCCCCCCCCCCCCCCCCCCCCCCCCCCCCCCCCCCCCCTTTTCACGCCGAAGACGGCATACGCGATCCTTGTTAATGTCTCGTGGGCTCGGAGATGTGTATAAGAGACAGCCACGAAGAGCCGGATGGCCACGGCTACCCCTTCCACCTGAGCGCAGACCGCATGTGCATCGAGGCGCGCATCCTGCGCGTGGCGGACATTTTCCAGGCACTGGCCCAGGACCGGCCCTACCGCCCC
>NZ_JAELTZ010000220.1:0-301 GCF_016429115.1 Aquitalea sp. ASV15
GACTGACGGCAGCATCAGCGTCAGCGCCAGCGTCAGCGACAAGGCCGGCAATACCGCCACCGCCAACACCGACACCGGCACGGGTCAGCCGGGCGAAAGCCTCAACACCTGTCTCTTATACACATCTGACGCTGCCGACGAACGAACAACAGTGTAGATCTCGGTGGTCGCCGGATCATTAAAAAAGGGGGGGGGGGGGGGGGGGGGGGGGGGGGGGGGGGGGGGGGGGGGGGGGGGGGGGGGGGGGGGGGGGGGGGGGGGGGGGGGGGGGGGGGGGGGGGGGGGGGGGGGGGGGGGGGGG
>NZ_JAELTZ010000221.1:0-301 GCF_016429115.1 Aquitalea sp. ASV15
GATTGCCAGCCGCTGGCAGCCGCCCCCATCCCTGCGGCCCCCACCCCGTCCGCACCATGAAAAAACCGGCCGTGATGGCCGGTTTTCAGGCTGCTGACAAAGTTATTTGGAGCGATTGTACTGGACCTGTCTCTTATACACATCTCCGAGCCCACGAGACATTAACAAGGATCGCGTATGCCGTCTTCTGCGTGAAAAGGGGGGGGGGGGGGGGGGGGGGGGGGGGGGGGGGGGGGGGGGGGGGGGGGGGGGGGGGGGGGGGGGGGGGGGGGGGGGGGGGGGGGGGGGGGGGGGGGGGGGG
>NZ_JAELTZ010000031.1:0-48276 GCF_016429115.1 Aquitalea sp. ASV15
GGTGCAGTACATGGCATGGTCGGCATCGCGCAGCAGCTCTTCTGCCTTGTGATAATGCTCGCGGTCGGCCAGCACCACGCCGACACTGGCGGTGGAGAAGACTTCACGTCCGGCCAGGATCACCGGCCGCTCGAATTCGCTGACGATGCGCCGGGCGATCAGCTCGCAGCCCTCCAGCGTTTCGGTCCCGAACAGCAGCACCGCGAATTCGTCGCCCCCCAGCCGGGCCAGGAAATCGTAATGACGCAGGCAGGAGCGAATGCGCGCACCGGCCTCGAACAGCAGATGATCGCCCGCCAGATGGCCCAGCGTGTCATTCACCAGCTTGAAGCGGTCCAGATCGATAAAGATCACGCTGAAGCGGGCACCATTGCCCGCCACATAGCCTTCCCAGGCGCGGCGCAGGGTCTTGGCAAAGTAATTGCGGTTGGGCAGCTTGGTCAGGGGATCGTGCAGGCTGTCGAACTCCAGCTGGGCATTGACCGCATCCAGCTCACTGGTGCGTTCGCGCACCCGCTGTTCCAGCTCGGCATAGGCGTTTTGCAATTCCTGCATGGCCCGTACCCGCGCCAGTGCCGTGCCGATATTGTTGGCAACGAACTCCAGCACTTCCTGATCACGATAGCTGTAGATCACTTCTTCCTGATAGCTGTGTACCGACAGCACCCCCAGCAACTCGTGTCCGCAATACAGCGGCACCCCCAGCCAGCTGTACAGCGCCGGCCCGGCGCCATCGGCAGACGGCAGTTGCGGATTGAGTCGATCCAGCAAAAGCGCCCGGCCACTGTGCAGCACCTGCTCGACATGGCCCTTGCCCGGCCGGCGGGGTTTGGCCGCCGCTTGCTGTTCGTCGGAGCAATAGGGAAAACTCAGCAGGTCGTTCTCCATGCTGTACAGCGCCACCTGGCAGTTGCGGGCAGCCACCAGCTCCATCAGCAGCCGGTGCACGCCGGCCAGAAAGGCTTCCAGCGACAGGCTGGTATTGGACAGGTCGGCGATGCGGAACAATACATCCTGAAAGCGCTCCGCCCGCTTGCGTTCGGACACTTCGGAGCGCAAGCGGGCATTCACCCCTTCCAGCTCGCAGGTACGCAGCCAGACCTGGCGCTCCAGCTGGCTGCGGTAGAGCATGCGGTCCAGCGCATAGCCGACATGGCGGGCAACAAACAGAAACAGCGTCTGCTCGGCCGAGGTGCAGGGCGCCTGTTCGGCATAGAACTGCATGACCGCAGCGCCGATGACGCTGTTATTGGCATTGCTCAGCGGCGCTCCCATCCACAGCTCCGGCACCGGACCTTCCAGCACCAGTTGTTCCTGGGCGCAGATTTCCAGCAGCCGGGCACGGGTCAGCACCAGGGGCTTGCCCAGACGCATCAGCCAGGCGGTCAGCGAGCGTTCGCTCCGACTGGCGGAAAACAGTTGTTCGGGGGAAGGTGGGGCCGGGTCCAGCTGGTCGGCGTAAAAAGGGTAGTGCAGGCTGCTGGCCTGCTCGTCGTACAGTGCAATATAGAAATTGCGGGCATCCATCAGCCGCATCAGCAAGCGGTGCAGCTTGGGCAGCATGTCATCCAGCGCGCTGCATTCACTGGGCAGCTGGCTGATTTCCAGCAGGGTTTCATTCATCACCCGCGCCTGGGACTGCTCGGAATGCTGACGGGCACTCAACAGATGCCCGGTCAGCAGCGAGGCAATCGCCGCGGTATTCTCCGGCACCTTGCCGCGCCAGACCAGCCAGCCGATCAGCTCGCCCTGCACCGACAAGGGCATGGCTCCGCCATCCGGCCCGGGGAGTCGTCCCGCAGACAGGGCCGCCGCCGGTGTCAAGGTGTCCGCCATCCCCAGCGTGGCCAGCAGCTGCCATGTCGTCCCCACCAGCGCCCAGACGGCTGCGGCAGCAGGTTCGCCCCGCTGGCGCAGCAGGGACAAGGCAGTTTCAGCAGCCTCTTGCTGGGAGGACAGATAATCAGCCGTACTCTTCATGTCATTATCGTAGTATGAGTTAGCCGGAAATTCCGGTCATGCTACGAACAGACGCAGCCATCCCCTATGGCTGCATTGCTTGCACCATACAGTCCAGCAAAGCCTCCAGCTGGTCCTGCGTATGGGCTGCCGACAATGTCAGGCGCAAACGTGCCGTTCCCTCAGGGACGGTGGGCGGCCGTATCGCAGGCACCCAGAATCCACGCTCCTTCAACTGTGCGGCCAGCAACAATGCCTGCTCGTTCCTACCAATGATAATGGGTTGGATCGGGGTGCGGGATGCCATCAGCGGAAAATTTACCTCCGACAAGCCTTCCCTCAGCCGGCTCACGCTCTGCTGCAAGCGTTGCCGACGCCACGGCTCGTCCGCCATCAGCCGCAGACTGGCCAGCACCGCGGCGGCCAGCGCCGGCGGTTGGGCGGTAGTGAAAATATAACTGCGAGCCGTGTTGACCAGCCATGCAATCAACTGGCTGCTCGCCGCGACAAAGGCTCCGGCCACGCCAGCCGCCTTGCCAAGGGTGGCCATATAGATCAGCCGCTCTCCGTGCAAACCCTGTTCCACTGCCGATCCACGGCCATCGCCCAGCACGCCGAATCCATGTGCATCATCAATGTACAGCCACGCATCGTACTTATCGGCAAGATCCTGCAACTTCTTTAGCGGTGCTTCATCGCCGTCCATGCTGTACACCGCATCCACGGCAATCAGCCGGGTACGGGCCGGGGTGCTGGCCAGCAATTGCTCCAGCTGCTGCAGGTCGTTATGGCGGAAACGGCGGAAAGTGGCCCGCGACAGCAGGCAGGCATCATTCAGTGAAGCGTGGTTGAGCTTGTCGGCAAACACGGCATCGCCCCGCCCCACCAGGCTGGTGATCACCGCCTGGTTGGCGGCATAGCCGGAGCTGAACAGCAAGGCCGCCTCGCGACCACAAAATGCCGCCAGCGCTTCTTCGGCTTCTTGGTGAATGGCAAAGTGCCCGGCGACCAGGTGCGAGGCGCCTCCCCCGACCCCCCAGCGCAGCATGGCCTCGCGAGCGGCTTCGATCAGCTGCGGGTGGTTGGCCAGTCCCAGATAGTCATTGCTGGCGAAGGCAATATAGCGTTTGCCCTCGATGATCATCGCGCAGGATTGTGGCGTTTCCACGATATGACGCTGGCGAAAACGGTGCTGCTGCTGCAATTCCAGCAGTGCCGCGGAAAGGTCCTGGGAGCGCATGCGGTTTTCCAGAAAATAATTGCCCTTGGCCGGCGGATTTCGCGAAAAGTATTCCTTATATATACATTTCAAAAATCCGGCCGGACCAGGGCAGAAATGGCCAAGGATTTACAGCGGGGACAGGTCCAGTTTTTCCATCAAGAGACGGTCGGCATCCACCTCGGGATTACCGGTGGTCAGCAGCTTGTCGCCGTAGAAAATCGAGTTGGCACCCGCCAGGAAACACAGTGCCTGCATCGCCTCCGGCATTTCGCGCCGACCGGCCGAAAGCCGCACATAACTTCTGGGCATGGTGATGCGCGCTACCGCGATGGTACGGACAAATTCGGTCCAGTCCAGCGGTTCGGCACCTTCCAGCGGCGTGCCGCCGACCTTCACCAGATTGTTGATCGGCACCGACTCCGGCTGCGGCTCCATATTGGCCAGCTGGGCGATCAGGCCGGCACGGTCCTGGCGGGTTTCATTCATGCCGACAATGCCGCCACAGCACACCGACAGCCCCGCCCCACGCACCTTGCCCAGCGTATCCAGGCGGTCCTCGTACTCGCGGGTATGAATGATGTCGCCATATTTGTCCGGTGCGGTGTCCAGATTATGGTTGTAATAGTCCAGACCGGCCTGTTTCAGTTTTTCAGCCTGCCCGTCCTTTAACAGACCAAAGGTGGCACAGGTCTCCATCCCCAGCGCCTTCACCTCGTTCACCATGCGCAAGGTCTGCTCCAGGTCGGCATCCTTGGGGCCGCGCCAGGCAGCACCCATGCAAAAACGACCAGCACCGTTGGCCTTGGCAGTACGTGCCACCGCAATCACCTCGTCCACCGTCATCATCGGCTGGTTTTCCACCGGCGTGTCGTGATGTACCGATTGCGGACAGTAACCACAGTCCTCCGGGCAGCCACCGGTCTTGATCGAAACCAGGGTCGACAGCTGCACCTTGGTCGGATCAAAAAACTGGCGATGAATCTCGGC
The DNA here is from genome assembly GCF_016429115.1 of Aquitalea sp. ASV15. Taxonomy (NCBI): domain Bacteria; kingdom Pseudomonadati; phylum Pseudomonadota; class Betaproteobacteria; order Neisseriales; family Chromobacteriaceae; genus Aquitalea; species Aquitalea sp. ASV15. The sequence continues at coordinate 4,169 of NZ_JAELTZ010000031.1, forward strand.
AGCACGAAAAACCACCTCCATGAAGGGCAGGCTGAGCAGTGCCTCGATTTCCGCCACCGACCAGGTATTGCTCTGTGGATGCGGTGTCGCCGGACGGGAAAACTGGATGGCTTGAGTGGTCATGAATGCGCTTTCGTCACTGGAAAATTCCAATTGCATTTAATGGCTGATGGCAACTGGACAAATGGATAATTTAAGAAAAAAACCGCGTGCGTGAGAGTGTCTGGTCGCAGTCTTGCAGAGGGGGCATCATGCTGTCAAATATCACCAGACGATTAATTGACAACTGCACAATATTTAATCAATCATGTTTGTTGTGTAATACACGAAACAGTGAATTCGGGCTGTGCCGGGACTGCAAAACCAGCCTGCCCCTGCTGCCGGAGCTGCACTGCCCCATTTGTGCAGAACCAGCAGCCACGGGGGATATCTGCGGCTTTTGCCTGCGCTCACCCCCCGCTTTTGACGCCCTACACGTTCCCTATCTGTTTGGCTACCCCCTGAACACAATTATTTATGCCATGAAGTACGGAAAACAGCTGCAACTGACCGGTACACTGGCCGCGCTGATGGCCGAATTTGCCAGAAAAACCGCCATGCGCAGCGATCTGGTACTGGCTGTTCCCTTGTCAAAAGAACGACTTGCAGAACGGGGCTTCAATCAGAGCATTCCACTGGCCCAGGCAATCGCTGTTACAATGGAAAGCCGTTTTTCCTCCACACTGTGTTGGCGAAAACGCAACACTGTGCCGCAAGCCTCTCTCGGACGTGCCGAAAGACGCCAAAACGTTCGCGATGCATTTGGCGTAAAACAACGTATTGACGGGCTTTCCGTCGCGATTGTGGACGATGTGGCCACCAGTGGAATGACCCTGTCCGCCCTGGCTGAAAAGCTCAAAAAACAGGGGGCAAAACGGGTCGATGCGTGGGTGCTCTGCAGGGCATTCTTCCCAAAAACTTGACCAAGATTTTGATTCTTTGGAACAATCCAGCCAGCCAACGATGTTCACCGTTGTTCTTTTTCAGCCGGAAATCCCGCCCAATACGGGCAATGTGATTCGTTTATGTGCCAACACCGGCTGTGAACTGCATCTGGTCAAACCCATGGGTTTTCCCATGGAGGATGCCAAGTTGCGACGAGCGGGCCTCGACTACCACGAATATGCCCGTATCGTTGTCCATGAAAACTGGGCTGCCTGTCAGCAGGCCCTGCGAGGACGGCGAATGTTCGCTGCAACCACCAAAGGCGCCACGCGCCATGACCAGATCTCTTTCCAATCTGGGGACGTACTGCTGTTCGGTCCCGAATCCCGCGGCTTGCCGCCTGAAGTGCTGGAGGATTTTCCTTCATCACAGAGGATTCGTTTGCCCATGCGCCCCGAATCGAGAAGCCTGAACCTTTCCAATGCCGTTGCAATCACGGTGTTCGAAGCGTGGCGGCAGATCGGATTTGAAGGAGGCAGCTGACAGTTCACAGACCGGCCAACACTAACGGGCCAGCAAGAAACATTGCTGCTGAAGTGAACCAGACTGCAAGCCTGCACCCTGCCGCCATCGAGGCAGCGCCGTGACAACACAGGCCAGGCAGTTTTGCTCTTCCAGGCAGGGACTGCACTCGCCAGCCGAGCGTAAGTCGCCAGTGTTTTTTTTGATGTGCCCAACAGCATAAGGGAGGTCTATGCAATCAGTACTCCGATGGCTGTGGCTTGTTTTTGTCAGTCTCGTACTCGTGGCCTGCTCCACCGTGAAGACGGCGAGCGCCACCAGCCAAGCGTCGGCCAAGCCGACCAAGAAGCCCACCGTAGCCAACAATGGCGGTGCCTATTTTCAGAAAGACGGCCCTGCCGACCACATTCCGGTCAATCTGAATCTGGTACCGGATGCCGTACCCCAGGCGGAACCGCTGATCAAGTCAGCCAACCAGCCTTACTCGGCGATGGGAATGAGCTTCCGTCCCGACACCAGCGAGAAACCCTTTCAGGCCAGCGGCCGGGCCTCCTGGTATGGCAAGCAGTTTCATGGCAGGAAAACCACTTCGGGTGAGCGCTACGACATGTTTGCCATGACGGCCGCCCATCCGACCCTGCCGATCCCGAGCTATGCCCGGGTGACCAATTTGGCCAATGGCAAGTCGGTCATCGTCCGCATCAACGACCGTGGCCCCTTCCACAAGAATCGTGCGATGGATCTGTCCTACGCTGCCGCCTACAAGCTGGGCTTCGTCAAGCAGGGCAGCGCCAAGGTCAGCATCGAGCGGGTATGGCCGATGGCCGGCGGTGAAGCCGTCGCCAGCAACAGCCCCGACATCAAGGCAGAGGACAATCCCAAGTATCTGCAACTGGGCTCCTTCAACAAGCTGGCCAATGCCGAAGCCCTGTTGAAGAAGATGCTGGATGAAATGGACGACCGTTACGATTCCAAGCTGGGCATCATCAACCAGCAAGGCAATTACAAGGTGCGCCTGGGGCCCTTCCCGTCGGATGCTGCCGTGCGCAGCGCTGCGGAGAGCCTGAAGGTGGAAAACGTGGTGATGAAGAACTGAGGGAATGGTGGCGGCCTGGCATCGCCGTCCGATTGCCCAATCAAAAGCGAAGGGACTCCCTTCGCTTTTTTCATGTCCGGTCGCCGCGCCGGCATGCCGGCCATAAAAAACCCGGCGCACAGGGCGCCGGGGTAAAGGCCTTAATTGTCAGCGTAAGGCTCCCGCTCAGGGAGGCAAGCGGGAGGTGCCGGAGCACCTGCACGGTTAGTGTCGGCCTCCCCGACAAAGTTCCGTCATTCGGCTGCCGGCGGCTCTTCCTGTTCTTTCAGTACAGCATCAAACCAGCTGACCACCACCTGCTCCACCTGCTCGGTACCGGTTTTCTTCAGGCTGGAGAACAGCTGCACGCTCACCGCAGGGTAGTCGGCCAGCTCGCGTCGCACCATGTTCAGGGTCTGCTGCTGGTCGCTACGCGACAATTTGTCGGATTTGGACAACAGAATATGCACGGGCCGGCCGGTATCGCGGAAGAAGTTCAGCATCTGCCGGTCCAGCTCCAGCAGTGGCCGGCGCGAATCCATGATCAGGATCAGGCCGATCAGACTGTCGCGGGTTTGCAGATAGCGCCCCAGCAGCTGCACCCAGTGTGCCCGTACGGCTTCCGGCACTTCGGCATAGCCATAACCGGGCAAATCCACCATGAAACGCTCATTGCCCAGGTCAAAGAAGTTGATATGCTGGGTACGGCCCGGTGTCTTGGAGACATACGCCAGCCGGGTGCGGTTGGCCAGCGTATTGATGGCGCTGGACTTGCCGGCATTGGACCGTCCCACGAAAGCAACCTCGGCGCGGGTGGGCGGCAGGTCCTTCAAATGGTTGACGGTGGTATAAAAAGTGGCGTTTTTAAAAATCGACATAGTAGTAAGGTTGATTTCAGTTGGTATAGAATAACAGGTTTGAAATTGCCACTTTTACAGATATTTAAGAATTCCTCACAAGGAGCGATCATGAAACGGATGATGCTGTTGGCTGTAGCTGCGGCAACCCTGGCTGGAAGTGCGTGGGCAGAAGGCATTGCCAAGGGAGACCCGGTAAAGGGCAAGCAGATCGTTGACACGGTATGTGCTGCCTGTCACGGTGCTGATGGCAACAGCGTAGCGTCGGCAAACCCGACCTTGGCCGGCCAGCATGAGGTGTATATCTACAACCAGCTGCAGGCCTTCAAGAAGGGCGAGCGCAAGAATCCGATCATGCTGGGCATGGCCTCGGCCCTGTCTGATGCCGACATGCGCAATGTCGCCTCCTACTTCAGCCAGCAGAAACCCAAGGCGCGTGAAGCCTCCAACAAGGATCTGATGGCGCTGGGTGCCAAGGTATACCGCGTGGGCAACCCGACCACCCACGTACCGGCCTGTATGGCCTGCCACGGCCCGGCCGGCAAGGGCATTCCGGACCAGTTCCCGCGTGTGGGCAGCCAGCATGCCGCTTACGTCGCCAAACAGCTGGCCGACTTCAAGGCAGGTGTCGATCGCAAGAACGTGACCATGTCGGAAGTCGCTTCCCGCATGAGCGATGCTGAAATGAAGGCGGTAGCCGAATACATTTCGGGTCTGCGCTAATCGCAACTTTTGCGAATAGCCTTGTTCAAAAGGGAAGCCTTAACCGGCTTCCCTTTTTGTGTTCGGCACCAAGATGACAAAAAACTCCCGCAACACCACTTTGTACAAGCTGTACGAGCTGTTCAGCTCGATGCGTTTTGCCATTGGTCTGCTGACCATTCTGGCCATTGCCTCGATCATCGGCACCGTGCTCAAGCAAAACGAACCCTACCCCAACTACGCCTTCGAATTCGGCCAGTACTGGTTTGCCGTATTCGAACAGCTGGGCCTGTATGACGTTTACCACTCTGGCTGGTTCCTGACCATCCTGGCCTTCCTGGTGCTGTCCACCACGCTGTGCATCCTGCGCAATGGTCCGGGCTTCATCAAGGACATGAAGGCCTACCGCGAAAAAGCCTCGGACAACTCGCTGGCTGCCATCCGGCACAGCGTGGAGCTGCCGGCGGACAAGGTGGACCCGGATGCCTTGCGCGCCTATCTGCGCGGCCAGGGCTGGCGCTGGCGCGAACACCAGCGCGAGGACGGCAGCCTGGTCCTGGCAGCCAAGAAAGGCGCGGCCAGCAAGCTGGGCTATTTCTTCGCCCACATTGCCCTGGTGGTGATCTGCATTGGCGGCCTGATGGATGGCAACCTGCCGCTCAAGCTGGCCGAGATGGTGGGCAGCGTGGTGCCGGAAACCCGCGACATCCCGCAAAGCCAGATTCCCGCACAAAGCCGGCTGTCCACTGCCAATCTGTCTTTTCGCGGCAATGTCACCATTGCCGAGGGCAAGAGCGGCGACGTGGTGTTCCTGAATGCCGGCAATGGCTATCTGGTGCAGGAGTTGCCCTTTACCGTCAGCCTGAAGAAGTTTTATGTCGACTACTACAGCAATGGCATGCCCAAGCTGTTTGCCAGTGACATCGTGGTCACCGACAAGGCCACCGGCAAGGTGACCGAAGCCCAGGTCAAGGTCAACCATCCGCTGATCGTGGATGGCGTGGCCATTTACCAGGCCAGCTTTGGCGATGGCGGCTCGCCGCTGTCCTTGAAGGCGTGGAATCTGGATGCGCCGCAGATGCAGCCGGTGGACATCAAGGGCATTTCCATGGGCAGCCAGCCGCTGCGCGCCAATGGCAAGGACTACAATCTGGAGTTCGGCGAGCTGCGTGTGTTCAATATCGAGAACATGAGCGGCAAGAGCGATGATGCCGCCGGCAAGAGCCTGTCCCAGCGCATGCAGGATGCGCGCGAGGTGAAGCATGAAAAGCAGCTGAAGAATATCGGCCCGTCCATCAGCTTCAAACTGCGCGACAAACAGGGCCAGGCCGTGGAGTTCCACCACTACATGGCGCCGATCCAGCAGGATGGTGCCAGCTATCTGGTGGCCGGGGTGCGCAGCAAGGTGTCCGACCCCTTCCAGTACCTGCGCCTGCCGCTGGACGACAAGCTGTCGCTGGAGCGTTTCATGCGTTTGCGCAGCGCCTTCATGAATCCGGCACTCTATGATGAGATTGCACAGCGCACCACCGCCAAGGCCATGCAGGGCTCGGCCATCAGCCCGGCCATGCAGCAGCAGTTTGCCGGCAGCGTGAAATGGATACTGGCGCGCTTTGCCCAGGGCGGTTTCGTGGCGCTGGAGCAGTTCCTGGATGAAAAGGTGCCGCAAGACAAGCGTCAGGCCGTGGCGCAGACCTATGTCAAGATCCTGCAAGGTGCCGTGGTGGATGTGATGGATGTGGCCGATGCCAAGGCCGGCCTGCCGCCGGTCAGCGCGGACAGCCAGCACTATCGCTTCCTGCTGGACAGCCTGGTGGGCATCAGCGCCCTGCATGATTACCAGGCCCCGGTGTTGCTGCAGCTGCAGGGCTTTGACCAGGTACAGGCTTCCGGCTTGCAATTGACCCGCTCGCCGGGCAAGAACCTGGTGTATCTTGGCTCGTTGATGCTGGTGATCGGCATCATCCTGATGTTCTATGTACGCGAAGTTCGGCTGTGGCTGCGATGTGGCACGGCCAGCGTGCGGCTGGCCATGAGTTCCAACCGTCACAACCGTGACCTGGACGAGGACTTCCGCCGCCGCAGCGAGGCAATTCAACAGTTGGTACGAGGTAAGTGATGGAACTGGCTCAATCCTTTGTCGAGCAGCCGCTGTACAAGCGGCTGAAGCCCAGCGACTGGCTGTATGCGGTGCTGGTGCTGGTGGCTGCCGGGCAAGCCTGGCGCTTGTACAACCCCTTCATGGATGGCTATGAGCAGGCGATTCTGGCCGGCTCCGCCATCGGGCTGGTCGCCTTGGGCTGGTTCTGGAAATCCTGGCGCTGGTTCTTTCCGCTGTCGGCCGGCGTCGCCCTGCTGGGCATCAGCCTCTACCATGGCCAGCTGGCACGGGCGCAAACGGCGTTCTGGCTGAAATTCCTGCTGTCCAGCCAGTCGGCCATCATGTGGATGTGCACCCTGTTCTTCCTGGCCACCCTGGTGTACTGGGCCGGTCTGCTCACCCGCTCGGCCATGCTGTCGCGCATGGGCAGCGGCCTGACCTGGGCGGCGGCGGTAATGGGAGCGGCCGGCCTGTTCGTGCGCTGGTACGAGAGCTATCTGATCGGCAGCGATGTCGGCCATATCCCGGTATCCAACCTGTACGAAGTCTTTATCCTGTTCACCCTGATCACCGCGCTGATGTATCTGTACTACGAAGCGCGCTTTGCCACCCGCCAGGCAGGTGCCTTCGTGCTGCTGGTGATCTCCGCCGCGGTCGGCTTCATCCTGTGGTACAGCTTCGACCGCCAGGCGCATGAAATCCAGCCGCTGATCCCGGCCCTGCAGTCGTGGTGGATGAAGATTCATGTTCCGGCAAACTTTGTCGGGTATGGTGCTTTCGCCATGTCGGCCATGCTGGGTGTGGCCGAACTGCTGGTGCTCAAGGGTGTGCTGAAAGACCGGCTGCCCAGCGCCGAGGTGCTGGATGAGATGATGTACAAGGCCATTTCCATCGGCTTCCTGTTCTTCACCATCGCCACCATCTTGGGCGCGATGTGGGCTGCCGATGCCTGGGGTGGCTACTGGAGCTGGGATCCGAAGGAAACCTGGGCGCTGATCGTGTGGCTGAACTACGCAGCCTGGCTGCATATCCGGCTGGTGAAGGGCTGGCGCGGCGAACCGCTGGCCTGGTGGGCGGTCATCGGCCTCCTGGTGACCACCTTCGCCTTCCTCGGGGTGAACATGTACCTGACCGGCCTGCATTCTTACGGCGGTCTGTAAACCTCACCCAGCCCCGGCCCGTCACATGGCCGGGGCTTTGCTTTGCCCCCGGCACGGACAAGAAAGCCGGGCTTTGTTATTGTGTGGACTGTTTCTTTTCAAGGATCGCGTTTTTACATCATGGATTTTTCATGGCTGTCTGACCCCTATGCCCTGCTAGGCCTCTTGACCCTGATCGTGCTGGAGGTCGTGCTCGGCGTCGACAACCTGATTTTCGTGGCCATCCTGGCCGAAAAACTCCCCCCGCAGCAGCGTGACCGCGCCCGCGTGCTGGGCCTGTCGCTGGCGCTGATCATGCGCCTGTTCATGCTGGCGGGCATCAGCTGGCTGGTGAAGCTGACCGAACCGCTGTTCTCCGTCATGGGCCAGAGCTTTGCCGGCCGTGATCTGATCATGCTGGGTGGCGGCCTGTTCCTGCTGTTCAAGGCCACCATGGAGCTGCACGAGCGACTGGAAGGGGTGGAACACAGCGACGGCAACGGCCAGAAAGCCTATGCCGCCTTTGCCACCGTCGTCGTGCAGATCCTGGTGCTGGATGCGGTGTTTTCCATCGACTCGGTGGTCACCGCCATCGGCATGTCCGAGCACCTGGGTATCATGATGCTGGCGGTGGTCATCGCCATGAGCATGATGATCATGGCCAGCAAGCCGCTGACCCGCTTCGTCAACGCCCACCCCACCGTGGTGATGCTATGCCTGGGCTTTTTGCTGATGATCGGCTTCAGCCTGATTGCCGACGGCTTCGGCTTCCATATTCCCAAGGGCTATCTGTACGCCGCCATCGGCTTCTCGGTGCTGATCGAAGTGTTCAACCAGGTGGCCAATGTCAATCACCAGCGCTATCTGAACAGCCGCAATACCTTCCGCTCGCGTACTGCCGACACCGTGCTGCGCCTGCTGGGCAATGCGCCCTTGCAACATGGCAACCATCACGAGCAGGAAAAGGAAGAAGGCCCGCGTGAAGACAGGGAAGGCGCGTTTGCCCACAATGAGCGGGCGATGATCCACAGCGTGCTGACCCTGGCCGAGCGGCCGATCCGGGTGATTGCCACCCCGCGCTCGGACATCCACCGCCTGGACATCAGCCAGGATGCCGAACAGCAACGCAAGGTATTGCGCGACAGCCCTTACTCGCGCCTGCTGGTGGTCGGCGCCGGCCGCATCGACGAGCCACTGGGCATCGTCGCCCGCAAGGACTTGCTGGCCCAGCTGCTGGATGGCCAGACGCTGGATGTGATGGCCGCGCTGCGCCAGCCGCTGGTGCTGCCGGAAGGCATGACCGTGCTCAAAGCCCTGGAAGCCTTCCGCCAGCAAGCGGCCGACATGGCCTTTGTGGTGAATGAATTCGGCAGCCTGGAAGGCATCGTCACCCAAAAGGACCTGATGGAAGCGATTGCCGGTGACTTCCCGGAAGAACATGAACGCCATGAACAGCCGGCACTGGTGCAAGGCGAAGATGGCAGTCTGGATGTGGAAGGCAGCACCGAACTGGTGACGCTGGAACAATACATCGAGCTGGGCAACTACGAGGAAGAAGATTTCCACACCGTGGCCGGTCTGCTGATGCACCGGCTGGAGCGCATTCCGCGCCAGGGCGACAGCATCCGCGAAGGCGGCTGGGAAATCGTGGTGACCGAGCAGAAGGGCAACCGCACCGAGCGGGTCAGCATCCGCCCGCTGCCCAAGCTGGACGATGAGCAAGGCTGAGGCCGACGGCAGCGCGCCGGCGGCAGCCAGCAGCTGGTATCTGTACATGCTGGAATGCCGTGATGGCGCGCTGTACACCGGCATCAGCACCGATGTGACACGGCGCTATGCCGCGCACTGTGCCGGCAAGGGCGCGCGCTATACCCGGCTCAATCCGCCGCAGCGCATCGTGCTGGTGCAGGCCTTTGCCGACAAATCACAGGCGCTGAAGGCCGAACATGCCGTCAAGCGCCTGTCGGCCGCCGCCAAACGCCAGCTGGCGGCCAAAGGTGACCTGGGCGACTGGCTGGCGGCACGCAGCGCCCAGCCAGACAGCACTCAGTAAACAAAGCGTTCGCGCAAATCTTCCAGGTTCAGCTCACGCAGGATGGCTTCCTGCCGCTCGCGGGCACTCTGTTTGCCCTTGCCGGTTTTCCTGGCAATGATCAGCTCGTTCTTCATCGAATGCTCCCAGCCCACCAGCTCGGTCACCGTCAGCTGGTAGCCGCGGGCTTCCAGTTGCAGGCAACGCAGCACATTGGTCAGCTGACTGCCAAACTCGCGGGTGTGGATGGGATGACGCCACAGCTCGGACAGCGGCGTCTTGCCGAAGGTCTCGTTCTTCTTCTGGCGCAGCACCGCCGCCACCTCGGCCTGGCAGCAGGGCACCAGCACGATGTATTTGGCGTCCTTGGCCAGGGCAAAGCGGATGGCGTCGTCGGTGGCGGTATTGCAGGCATGCAGCGCGGTGATGATGTCCACCTGCGGCGGCAGCGCATCCGAGGTGATGGACTGCTCCACCGTCAGGTTGAGAAAGCCCATGCGGTCAAAGCCCAGCCGGGCCGCCAGCTCCTGGGAACTTTTCACCAGCTCGGGCCGGGTCTCGATGCCGAATACCTCGCCCACCGCCTTGTCCTTGAGAAACAGGTCGTACAGGATGAAACCCAGATAGGACTTGCCCGCACCGTGGTCGGCCAGCGTCACGCTGCCCTTGCTGTCCAGCACGTCCTGCAGCAGCGGCTCGATGAACTGGTACAGGTGATACACCTGCTTGAGCTTGCGGCGGGTATCCTGGTTGATCTTGCCGTCGCGGGTGAGAATGTGCAGTTCTTTCAGCAACTCCAGCGACTGCTGCGGTTTGATTTCGGGGATCAGGCTCATCTTGGCCTCCGGTAAAGCGGGAATGGCGCGATTTTACCAGTTTCACCGCCCCAGCCCCCGACAAGCTTGGCCGCTGGCGCGCACCATGCCACAATTTGCCATCCCCATTGCACCGAGCACCGCCATGTCCCTGCAGTACCATCTGATTCCGGTTACCCCCTTTGCCCAGAACTGCAGCGTGCTGTGGTGCAGCGTGAGCCGCGAGGCCGCCATCGTCGATGCCGGTGGCGATATCAGCCGCATCCGCGCCTGGACCGAGCAACAGGGGCTCACCGTCACCAAGCTGCTGCTGACTCACGGCCATATCGACCATGCCGGCGGCGCCGGCGAACTGGCTGCCCAGCTGGGTGTAGAGATTGAAGGCCCGGAGCAAAGCGAAAGCTTCTGGCTGGACCAGCTGCCCAATCAGGGCCGCATGTTCGGCTTTCCTTCCAGCCCGGCCCTTACGCCGGAGCGCTGGCTGAACGAGGGCGACAGCGTCAGCATCGGCCAGGAAACGCTGCAGGTGATTCACTGCCCCGGCCATACCCCCGGCCATGTGGTGTTTTACAGCGCGGCAGCCAGCCTGCTGGTAGCCGGTGACGTGTTGTTCCAGGGTTCCATCGGTCGTACCGACTTCCCCATGGGCAATCACCAGCAGCTGATCGATGCCATCCAGCAAAAGCTGTTCCTGTTGCCGGATGACACGGTGGTGATTCCCGGCCACGGCCCGCTCACCACCATCGGCGAGGAAAAGCGCCACAACCCCTTCGTGGCCGACGCCCGCTTCCGCTGATGTCGCCTGCCTTCGAGCACGCCGTGTTGCAGTTGGTCGGGCAGATTCCGCCCGGCCGGGTCAGCAGCTATGGCGTGCTGGCACAACTGGCCGGCTTCCCGCGCCATGCCCGCCATGTCGGCAAGCTGCTGGGCAGCCTGCCGGACGGCCACGCCCTGCCCTGGCACCGGGTGGTGAACAGTGCGGGCCGCCTGTCCCGCCCCGGCACGGAACAGGCCGACTGGCAGCGCGTGCTGCTGGAACAGGAGGGCATCGAGTTTGCTGCCAGCGGCAGCATCAGCCTGCTGCGCTACGGCTGGCCGGATAGTGCTTACTTGCCAGCCAATGTCCGTTGATAGCGACATTTGCTGCATATTGTCCAACAGCACTACAGCCCGTTTTCATAATGTTGCTGAAATGTTACGTCGCTCGAGCTGAAACTTTTCAATATGGAGCTTTCTGCGCTACCCTGCGCGCCCCGCATGGCTGCATGCGGGGAAATCCATATAAAAAAAGTTCACTTAGGCGGAAAAAATGAAAGCTCGCAAACTGCTGCTGGCCCTGTCGCTGATCAGCGGCTCCACCCTGGCCCAGGCCGACAACTGGTCTTTTGCCAATGTCAGCGCCAACTATCTCGACTGGTCTTCCCGTACCACCGAGCAAAGCGGCAAGAAAGACTTCGGCTATCTGGAAGCCGAAGGCGGCATGGGTGGCAGCTGGGGTGATGTGTATGGCTTCTTCGATCTGGAAAATCCGGGCAAGAGCGACCACGGCACCAACGGTTACGACCGTCGCTACACCACCAAGGCCATTGGCCGCTTCAACCTGACCCAGGTCGGCAACGTACCGGTACAACTGTACGCACACGTTTACGATACCCGTGGCAACAACTTCTTCAGCCAGAACCGCGTGCTGGGCCTGAGCACCGAGCTGAAGTACGGCAACCTGACCCTCAAGCCTTTCATTGGCGCGCACAACGAGCTGGACTCCTTCGGCATCGGCTCCGGTTACAACGGCTGGATGGCCGGCTACGTGCTGCTGTACCCGTTCAGCGCCTTCGGTCAGTCCTTCCTGGTGACCCAGTGGCATGAAACCGAATTCGCCCGCAAGCAGGAGTTCGTGGCCAACTACAAGCACAACACCGGCGAAAACGGTGCCATCGCCCTGTGGTGGAATGTGAACAAGCGCTTCACCACCGGCGTGCAATACCGCTATGCCGACCAGAAGCTGGGTTCTGGCGAATACCAGAACGCGGTGATCTACAGCGCCAAGTACAATTTCTGATACTCGCTGTCTGTCACATGCAAAACGCCTCCCAAGGGAGGCGCCAGGCTGCTGACCATAGTAATTTGGTGCGATGGCACAGGTCCCGGCAAAGCCGGGCCTTTCGACTAAAAGACTGATTCCGCAGCCTTCCCCTCCATTCCCTATCCCCCCGCCCTTTCCCTGAAAGGGAGCCTCGCTTTCCTTCCGGAAAGCGAGAGCGGGGTTTGATGTAAATCGGGCTTACTTGCTCTTGTTGGCCTGACGGTACAGCTGGATCAGGCGACGGGTGGAGCTATCGTGTTCGGCCGCCTTCAGCTTGCCGGTCAGCTCACCGTGAATGGTTTTTGCCAGCTGCTTGCCCAGCTCCACCCCCCACTGGTCAAAGCTGTTGATCCCCCAGATCACGCCCTGCACAAAGATCTTGTGCTCGTACGCCGCAATCAGCGAACCGAGATTGCGCGGATCGAGGAAGCTCATCAGCAGGGTATTGGTGGGGCGGTTGCCGGCAAATACCTTGTGCGGCACCAGGGCTTCCAGCGCCTCGCCCTTCATGCCTTGTGCGGCCAGTTCTTCGCGCACTTCCTCGGCGGTCTTGCCGCGCATGAAGGCCTCGGCCTGGGCGAACACATTGGCCAGCAGGATTTCATGGTGGCCCGGCAGGCTGCCACGGCTTTCCAGCGAGGCGATCAGGTCGATCGGCGAAATATGCGTGCCCTGATGCAGGAGCTGGAAGAAGGCGTGCTGGCCGTTGATGCCGGTTTCCCCCCAGATGATGGGCGCGGTTTCGAAATTGACCGGGCTGCCGTCAGTGCGGGTCTGCTTGCCGTTGGACTCCATGTCCAGCTGCTGGATGAAGGCCGGCAGGCGGTGCAGGTACTGGTCGTACGGCGCAATCACATGGCTGCCGCCGCCAAAGTAGTTGATGTACCAGATGCCTATCATGGCCAGCAGCACCGGCATGTTCTGCTCGAACGGCGCATTGCGGAAATGCTGGTCCATGATGTGGGCGCCATTGAGCAGCTCGGTGAAGTTTTCCTCGCCCAGGTACAGCATGATGGGCAGGCCGATGGCCGACCACAGGCTGTAGCGGCCACCCACCCAGTCCCAGAATTCAAACATGTTGGACGGGTCGATGCCGAAATCCGCCACGGCTTTCTGGTTGGTGGACACCGCGACAAAGTGCTTGGCCACCGCTTTTTCGTCCCGCGCACGCTGCAGGAACCAGTCACGCGCGGTCAGCGCATTGGTCAGGGTTTCCTGGGTGGTGAAGGTTTTCGATTCCACCACGAACAGGGTGGTTTCCGAATGCACCTTTTTCAGGGTTTCCTTGAGCTGGGCACCGTCCACATTGGAGACAAAGTGCATGTTCATGCGCGGGTGACCAAACGGACGCAGCGCGCTGCACACCATCAAGGGGCCGAGGTCCGAGCCGCCAATGCCGATGTTGACGATGTCGGTGATGGGCTGGTTGGTATAACCCAGCCACTCGCCGGAGCGCACGGCGTGGGCAAACTTGCCCATGCGCTCCAGTACCGAATTCACCTTGGGCATCACGTCTTCGCCATCAACAAAGATGGGCGAATTGGTGCGGTTGCGCAGGGCAACATGCAATACGGCGCGGTTTTCCGTGGTATTGATCTTCTCGCCCTTGAACATGGACTTGATGCGCTCCGGCAGGCCGGCTTCACGCGCCAGCTGCATCAGGCCCTGCAGGGTTTCGTCGGTAATGCGGTTCTTGGAGTAATCGAGGAACAGGCCACCTACTTCCAGGCCGTAGCGTTCGGCCCGCTCCGGGTCGCTTTCGAACAGCTCGCGCATGTGCAGCTGCTTGGCGTCGGCAAAGTGGTCCCACAGTTTTTGCCAGGCGGGAAGTTGGGTCAGTTCGCTCATGATGATTAATCCTCTTCTGTCCGTTCGGCCAGTCTCTTTGCTTTGAGACTGTGCTTGGTTTTTTCTAGTTGTCCGATCACGCCGGGGCCGCGGCGCAAGGCCACGCCCACGGCCAGCACGTCGATGAGCACCAGGTGGATGATGCGGGAGATCATCGGGCTGTAGGTTTCATTGTCTTCCTGGGTGTCAGCCATCAGCGCGATGGTGGCAGCACGGGCCAGCGGTGAGCCACTGGCCGTTATGGCCACCACGGTGGCGCCAGAGGCGGTGGCCTCTTCCACCGCGTCCAGCAACTCGCGCGAGCGGCCGGAGCTGGAAATGGCCACCAGCACGTCGTCGGCATTCAGTACCGAGGCCGCCATCATCTGGATGTGGGTGTCGGCATAGGCCACGGTGGAAATGCCGAAACGGAAGAATTTGTGCTGGGCATCGGCGGCGGTGATGCCGGAGTTGCCCAGGCCGTAGAACTCCACCCGCCGCGCACGCGAGATGGCCTCGATCGCGGCCTCGATGGCTTGCGGATTGACGTCGTTGCGGCTTTTCAGCAGCGCGGTGACGGTGTTGTCGAATACCTTGGCGACGATTTCCGAGGTCGGGTCTTCCGGGCGGACGCTGGAATGCACATAGGGCACTCCAGTGACCAGGCTGCCGGCCAGTTTCAGCTTGAAATCGGGCAGACCCGAGCAGCCCATGGAACGGCAGAAACGGATCACCGTGGGCTGGCTGACGCCGGCATTGCGGGCAATATCGGCCACCGCAGCCTGCATCATGGTGTAGGGCTGTTCCAGCACCAGCTCGGCCACCTTGCGTTCGGCCGAGGACAGGGCTTCAAGCTGAGACTTGATTCTTTCCAGCATGGGTCAGTGCTCCAGGTGCGCCGCCAGCGCTGCCGACGCGCCGATCAGCGCAGGGTAGCGGCTATCGATGACAAACACCGGAATCGCCGCCAGATAAGCGGAGAAGCGGCCCTTGTCTTCGAAGCGCGGGCGGAATGGCGACGTTTTGAAGTAGTCGATCAAACGTGGAACGATACCACCGCCAAGGTATACCCCGCCACGGGCGCCGAGCGTCAGCGCCAGGTTGGCCGCCGCCGTACCCAGCATGGCGCAGAAGGCATCCAGCGTTTCGCGGCAGCGCGGACAGCTGCCAGTGAGGCCACGGCTGGTGATGTCGGCAGCGGACAAATCTTGCTCGGGCTCGCCGGCCAGTGCCGCCAGCGCGTGGTAGATCAACACCAGACCGGGGCCGGACAGCAGGCGTTCGGCCGACACATGGCCGTGGCGGTCGCGCGCATAGCGCCAGATGGCGGCCTCACGTTCATCGAAGGGGGCAAAGCTGACATGGCCACCTTCGCCGGCCAGCGGCATATAGCCACCCGGATAGGGCAGCAAGGCAGATACGCCCAGGCCGGTGCCGGGGCCGATCAGCGCCAAGGGGCTGCCACTGATTGCCTCGCCGCCCCCCACCTGCACCAGCTCCTTGCGTGGCAGGTGCGGCAACGCCAGCGCCAGCGCGGTGAAATCGTTGATGACGATGAGCGAAGTCAGCCCCAGCGCCAGCCGGGTGGCTTCAATGGAGAAGGCCCAGTGGTGATTGGTCATCTGCACCCAGTCGCCGGTCACCGGGTTGGCAATGCCGATGGCGGCATGGGCCACCGCACGGGTGCCGACACGCGCCAGATAGCTGCGCATGGCGGTTTCCAGCGTGGGGAAATCGGCACAGGGCAGTACCTCGACATCCTCCAGCACCGCCGGGGCGGTTTCCAGGGCAAAGCGGGCATTGGTGCCGCCGATGTCGGCCACCAGCCGTGGCCAGGTATTAGGCAGTCCAGTAGACATCGATGGGGCACTCCGTCTGCAGCAGGAAATGGCTGATGGGCAGGCTGTCGTTGACGCCTTGCATCGCCTGATCGAACACCTGGCGCTTGCCCGCGCCCTGGATGGCCAGGATCAGGCTGTCGCACGCCAGCAGGGCCGCTTTGCTCATGCTCACGCGCAGGTGCGGCGCGGTGAGCGGCTGCACGGTCAGCAGCGGCAGGCTGCGGCTCGGGTCCAGCCCGTCGGCCAGGGCCGCGGCAGCAGGAAACAGCGAAGCGGTATGGCCGTCCTCACCCATGCCCAGCACGGCGACAGTCGGTTGTTGGTAGGCGGCGTTGGCGGCAGCCAGTTCGGCGGTGGCATCGCGGGCATCGCCCACCAGTGGCAGGAAACGGGCGGCCGCGGCGGCATCCTGTAGCAGATGTTCGCGCACCAGCGCGGCATTGCTGTCGGGGTGGTCGGCCGGGACGAAGCGTTCGTCCACCAGGGTGATCACCACCCGCGACCAGTCCAGCGGCTGGCTACGCAGCGCGTGAAAGAAGGGAACCGGCGATTTGCCGCCGGAGACGGCCAGCACGGCGCGGCCATCGCGCGCCAGTGCATGCTCCAGACGCTGGGCCACCGTGGCGGCCAGCGCGGCGGCACAGTCCGCCGCTGCGGGGAATTCAAACCATTGCATGCATGTCATCCTCACCTTGCACCCGGCCCCTGATCTCCATGACGCCGGGTGTTTGCCGCTCTTGCTGGCCGGCTTGTTATGAATGGTCCGGCCCGCGCCGCCGGACTGGCGGCCCGGACGGGCTGGTCGATCAGCTTTCTTCGTGCCAGCTGATGCCGTCGCGGCTCAGCAGCGCGCTGGAAGCAGCCGGGCCCCAGGTGCCGGCGGTGTATTGCTTGGGCGGGGTATTGCTGCTGTTTTGCCAGCATTCCATGATGGGCATCACCCAGCGCCAGGCTTCCACCAGTTCGTCACGGCGCATGAACAGCGCCAGCTTGCCGCGGATCACGTCCAGCAGCAGGCGTTCGTAGGCATCGGCGCGGCGTACCTTGAAGGCCTTGTAGAAGTCCAGGTCGAGGAAGGCCGGCTGCAGGCGCATGGTGTCGCCCGGCTCCTTGGCCAGGAAGTACAGGCGGATGCTTTCTTCCGGCTGCAGCTGGATCACCAGCCGGTTGGCGGTGTGGCTGCCGCTGAGCGGGCCGGAGAACAGCTGGTGCGGCACATCGCGGAAATTGATGACGATTTCGGCCAGCCGGTCCTGCATGCGCTTGCCGGTACGCAGGAAGAAGGGCACGCCGGCCCAGCGCCAGTTGTCGATTTCCGCCTTGATGGCGACAAAGGTTTCGGTCTGGCTGTCGGCGGGAATGCCTTGCTCTTGCAGATAGCCCACCACCGGCTGGCCGGCCACGGCACCGGCCTTGTACTGGCCACGTACCGTCTTGTTGGCCACATCCTGCTCGCTGAACGGGCGCAGGGCCTTGAGTACCTTGAGCTTTTCATCGCGCACGGCATCGGCTTCCATGCTGGCCGGCGGCTCCATGGCGACGATGCACAGCAGTTGCAGCAGGTGGTTCTGCACCATGTCGCGCAGCGCACCGGTGCCATCGTAAAAGTCGCCACGGGTGCCCACGCCCAGGTCCTCGGCAATGGTGATCTGCACGTCGTGAATCCACTCGCGCCGCCACAGCGGTTCAAACAGCGCATTGGCAAAGCGGATGGCCATCAGGTTCTGTACCGACTCCTTGCCCAGGTAGTGGTCGATGCGGTACAGCTGTTCTTCCTTGAAGAAGTGGGCCACGGCGTCGTTGATTTCGTTGGACGAATCCAGATCGATGCCCAGCGGCTTTTCCAGCACCACGCGTACGTTGGGACGGTTCAGACCGACGGCGGCCAGGTTTTCGCAAATGCCGGCGAACAGATTGGGCGCGGTGGCCAGATAACAGACCACCACCCGCTCCGGGTGCTGGCCGACGGCTTCGGCCAGTGCCGGATAGTGGGCGGCGTTGCCGGCATCCACCTGCAGATAGTCGATACGGCTGCAGAAAGAGGCCCAGGCCGCCGCATCGAAGTGTTCCTTGACATGCTGGCGCGCGCTCTTTTCCACCAGCGCCAGGTAGTCGTCGCGGCTCATCGCCTTGCGGCCCAGTGCCAGCAGGCGGCCTTGCTGGTTGAGCAGGCTGGCGGCATGCGCCTGGTAGAGGGAGGGCAACAGCTTGCGCATGACCAGGTCGCCGGTGCCACCGAACAGCACCATATCGAAGGCAGGGGTAGGCGTGCTACGGTTATCCATAGTGATCTTCCGTCTCGTGCATTTGCAATGTAGTTATATTACCACCCGATTTTGGCATGTCCATGTGATTTGCCGGGGTAATACATAGAAAGCAACACCTGCCATTTCATGGAAAATTTGGCAGAAACCTTTACCAGAAAGCCTTTCACACTCATTCGACCGGACAAGCCGGCAATTGGGTCAGGCTGTTTTCTTGCAATTTAAGTGTAGTAAAACTACCATTTACCCACATTCATCACGGGAATTGCCATGGCCCTGCACCCGGTACTGCACACTGTTACCCAGCGCATCATAGAGCGCAGCCGCGAGCGTCGCGCGGCCTATCTGAATCATCTGGCTGCCGCCGCCCAGCAGGGCAAGGTAGAACGCGCCCAGCTGTCCTGCACCAATCAGGCCCACGCCTTTGCGGCCATGCCGGACAATATCAAGATCTACCTCAAGGAAGCACACCGCCCCAACCTGGCCATCGTCTCGGCTTATAACGACATGCTGTCCGCCCACCAGCCGCTGGAAGCCTACCCGGCCTGGATCAAGGAAGAAGCGCTCAAGGCCGGTGCCACCGCCCAGTTTGCCGGCGGCGTGCCCGCCATGTGCGACGGCGTGACCCAGGGCCAGCCCGGCATGGAGCTGTCCTTGTTCTCGCGCGATGTCATCGCCATGAGCACCGCGGTGGCGCTGTCGCACCAGATGTTCGACGCCAGCCTGTACCTGGGCGTGTGCGACAAGATCGTGCCCGGCCTGCTGATTGGCGCACTGACCTTCGGCCATCTGCCGGCGGTATTCGTGCCGGCCGGGCCGATGACCACCGGCATCGCCAACGATGAAAAGGCGAAGGTGCGCCAGTTGTTCGCCGAAGGCAAGGTGGGAAGGGATGCGCTGCTGGAATCGGAGTGCCAGTCCTACCACGGCCCCGGCACCTGTACCTTCTATGGCACCGCCAACTCCAACCAGATGATGATGGAAATCATGGGCCTGCACCTGCCGGGTACCGCCTTCGTCAATCCGGGCACACCGCTGCGCGAGGCACTGACCCGCGCCGCCGCCCGTCAGGCCGCGCACATCGCCGCCCAGGGTGACCATTTCACCCCGGTGGGCCGCATGATTGATGAAAAATCCATCGTCAACG
This sequence comes from Aquitalea sp. ASV15, assembly GCF_016429115.1. Taxonomy (NCBI): domain Bacteria; kingdom Pseudomonadati; phylum Pseudomonadota; class Betaproteobacteria; order Neisseriales; family Chromobacteriaceae; genus Aquitalea; species Aquitalea sp. ASV15. The sequence continues at coordinate 23,498 of NZ_JAELTZ010000031.1, forward strand.
CCATCATCGGCCTGCTGGCCACCGGTGGCTCCACCAACCACACCCTGCATCTGGTGGCCATTGCCCGTGCCGCCGGCATCGACATCAACTGGGACGATTTCGACGAGCTGTCGGCCATCATCCCGTCGCTGACCCGCGTCTACCCCAATGGCAAGGCCGACGTAAACCACTTCCACGCCGCAGGCGGCATGGGCTTTGTGATCCGCGAACTGCTGGGTGCCGGCCTGCTGCACGAGGATGTGGACACCATCGTCGGCCGTGGCCTGTCGGCTTATGCCAACGAACCCTGGCTGGACAATGGCGAACTGAAATGGCGTCCGGCCCCGGCGGTGAGCGGCGACGACAGCGTGCTGCGTACGGCAGCCAACCCGTTCAGCGCCGATGGCGGCCTGCGCGTGGTGGCGGGCAACCTGGGCCGCGCCGTGATCAAGGTGTCTGCCGTCAAGCCGGAACACCGCGTGGTGGAAGCCCCGGCCGTGGTGTTCCACGACCAGAACGAACTGCTGGCCGCCTTCAAGCGTGGCGAACTGGAACGCGACTTTGTCGCCGTCATCCGCTTCCAGGGCCCGCGCGCCAACGGCATGCCGGAGCTGCACAAGCTGACCCCGGCCCTGTCCATCCTGCAGGAACGCGGCTTTGCCGTGGCCCTGGTCACCGATGGCCGCATGTCCGGTGCTTCGGGCAAGGTGCCGGCTGCCATCCACGTCTCGCCGGAGGCGGTAATGGGCGGTAGTATCGGCAAGGTTCGCGATGGCGACATCGTGAAACTGGATGCCAATGCCGGCACGCTGGAAGTGAAAGTGCCGGCCGCAGAATGGGCGGCGCGCGAGCAGATCAGTGCCGATCTGCAACACAATCAATTTGGCGTCGGGCGTGAATTGTTCGCGGTATTCCGCGAATCGGCCGATGCCGCGGAAGCTGGTGCCATGAGCTTCCATCACCCGCTGTGGAGAAACTGATATGGACGCTTTGACCCTGTTGCGTCAGGGGCCGGTAGTGCCGGTCATCGTGGTAAATGACGCCGCTGTTGCGGTAGACCTGGCGCGCGCGCTGGTGGATGGCGGCATTCGCGTGCTGGAAGTCACCCTGCGCACCAAGGCGGCGCTGGCCGCCATGCGCCGCATGCGCGACGAAGTGCCCGGCGCCATTGTCGGTGCCGGCACGCTGCGCAACCGCGCCCAGCTGGAAGCCGCGCTGGATGCCGGTGCCCAGTTTGGCGTCAGCCCCGGCCTGACCCCGGAGCTGGCCTCGGCCGCGCGCAATGCCAACCTCACCCTGCTGCCGGGTGTGGCCACCGCCTCGGAAGCCATGCGCGCCCAAGACGAGGGCTTTGACATCCTCAAGCTGTTCCCGGCCGAAGCCGTGGGCGGCATCAAGCTGCTGAAATCGCTGGCCGGCCCGCTGCCCGACCTGCGCTTCTGCCCCACCGGCGGCATTGATCTGGTCAAGGCCAAGGACTACCTGGCCCTGCCAAACGTGCTGGCCGTTGGCGGCAGCTGGCTGACCCCGGAAGACGCCATCGCCAACCGCGACTGGGCCCGCATCACCGAACTGGCCAGGCAGGCCAGCGCGCTGGCGCAGTAAACCCGCCCACGCAATATATAAGCCCGCCTCGTGCGGGCTTTACTGATTGTTGACCAACTCCTCTCGCTTTCTGAAAAGAAAGCGAGGCTCCCATCTTCAATTGGCAAGGCAAGGGCGGGGGGATGGGGAATAGATGGGAAGGCTGCGGAATCAATAAGTGAGTCGAAAGGCCCGGCTTTGCCGGGTCCAGTGCAATCGAACCAGATTACTTTGTCAGCAGCCTGCAAGCCCGCCTCGTGCGGGCTTTTTTGTTGCAGCGCACAGCGCACGCCAATGGCACAGCCCGGCGGATCTGCACTACCATCTTGGCTTCACCTGCCGCCTGCCGCTCCTATGAAACTGTTTCTGGCCGAAGACGATGCCGTACTGGCCGATGCCCTGCTTACCCGCCTGACCCAGCTGGGCTTCGAGGTCAGCCATCGCAGCGATGGCCTGGCTGCGCAACAGCTGCTGCTGAGCGAGAGCTTTGATGCCGTCATTCTGGATATCGGCCTGCCCGGACAGGACGGACTGAAGGTGCTGCGCCATGTGCGGGTACACCAGCCGGCCCTGCCCATTTTGCTGCTCACTGCCCTGGACAGCATGGAAGACCGCGTGGCCGGGCTGGATGCCGGCGCCGACGACTATCTGGTCAAACCCTTTGATTTCCCGGAACTGGAAGCCCGCATCCGCGCCCTGCTGCGCCGCCAGCGCGCCAGCGATAGCGTGCGCGACGAACTGCAACGGGAAGAACTGCAGTTCGGCCCGCTGCGACTGGACCGCAGCGCCCAGCGCGCCTGGGCCGGCGCGCAGCCGCTGGAGCTGTCGGCACGCGAGCTGGAGCTGCTGTTCATCCTGATGAGCCAGGCCGAAAAAGTGCTGAGCAAGGAACAAATCTCCGCCGCCCTGTCCGGCGAGGGCGAGGAAATCGGCAGCAATGCCGTGGAAGTCTATGTGCACCGCCTGCGCAAGAAGCTGGATGGCAGCGGCGTGGGTATCCGCGCGGTACGCGGCCTGGGTTATCTCTTGATGCTGGCTGCCGATGACTGAGTCGGCCCGCCCGCGCCAACTCTCCCTGCGCCGCCAGCTGCTGATCTGGCTGCTACTGCCGCAGCTGGTGCTGTGGCTGGCTGCCGCCATGCTGGCGCACGCCATGGCGGTACGTTACGCCAACGAGGTGATCGACCAGACGCTGGCGCAAACCTCGCGCGCGCTGGCGCGGCAGGTCAAACCCTTTGGCAATGGTTTCTATGTCGACTTCCCGCGGGCCGCGCGCGAAATCCTCGAAGAAGACCCGACCGACCGCGTCTATTACCGGGTCAGCTCACCACCGGCCGCCTTTTTGCTGGGCGAACCGGCCATGCCCGCGCCACCGCGCGCACTGCTGGCCAAGGCCGGCAACAGCTATTTCTACAATGCCAGCATGAAGGGCCAGGATGTGCGGGTGGCGGCACTCTATCTGCAAGCCGGCACGCCGGAGCAACCACAGCTGATGCTGGTACAGGTGGCCAAAAGCCGGGCACTGAGTGCCGAGCTGACGCGCAAGATCCTGTTCGACATGGGCCTGCCGCTGCTGGGTCTGATGCTGCTGACCAGCCTGCTGGTCTGGGCCGGCATCAGCCGCGGCCTGTCGCCACTGCGCCGCCTGCGCCGGGTGGTGGAAAACCGCTCGCCACGCGATATGGCACCCATCGAGCTCAATAATGCCCCGGCGGAAGTGCGTGCGCTCACCGCCGCCATCAACAGCCTGCTGGAAGAGGTGAATCGCCAGGTGGAACAGCAGCGGCGCTTTATCGGCGATGCCGCCCATCAGCTGCGCACGCCGCTGGCCGGGCTGAAATCGCAGAGCGAACTGGTCAAGGCCGAACTATTGGGCAGCACGCCGGACATTCCGCGCGCCTGCCGCCAGCTGGAGCAGGTGGAAACCAGCGTGGCCCGCTCCATTCACCTGGTGAACCAGCTGCTGGCGCTGGCCCGGGCCGAGCCGGAAACCGGCTTGCAGCGCAGCCTGCTGGACCTTAACCAGCTGACCCGCGAAGTCACCGCCGAGGCCGTGCCGCGCGCGCTGGCGCGCAAGCTGGACCTGGGGCTGGACAGCGATGACGACAGCCTGCTGGTGCTGGGCCATGCCGGCCTGCTGCGCGAACTGTTGGCCAATCTGCTGGACAACGCCATCCAGTACACCCCGCCCGGCGGCGAAATCACCGTGACACTGCGCCGGCAGGGCCGGCATGTGCAATTGCAGGTGTGCGATACCGGCCCCGGCATTGCCCCGGCAGAACGCGACAAGGTGTTCCAGCGCTTTTACCGGGTCAACAATCTGGCAGGCGGCAAGGGCTGCGGCCTGGGTCTGGCCATCGTGCAGGAGATTGCCCGCCGCCATCACACGCGGGTGGAACTGCACGACAACAGCCCGCACGGACTGTGTGCCAGCCTGCTGTTCCAGCGGGAAAATCCCCCCGCTCATACTGGCCCGTAGTGTAGTTGACACACTACGGCGCACCATTTTGCTGCATAGCAGCACCAGCGCAGTGCCTTATGTCTATTGAATTATCTCCAATGTCATGCTGCGTCGCATTCAGGCTCTGTCATTTTCTTACAGCATTTCGCTTCAAACCTTACACAAAACTTACAATCTGCCGCTATAGTTCTTGCACATCCGGCCCCGGTCCTGGCCGAGCGCTGCCGGATGCATCATAAAAAACCGAAATGCAACGCTACAAGATGGAGACAAGAGAATGAAACGCACGCAATTGAGCGCAGCACTGCTGGCTGCCACCCTGCTGCCGGCCACGGTATTTGCCGGCGAAGTGGAAGTGCTGCACTGGTGGACCTCGGGCGGCGAAGCCAAGTCCGTGGCCGAACTGAAAAAAATGATGACCGCCAAGGGCGATAACTGGAAAGACTTCGCCGTGGCCGGTGGCGGTGGCGACAATGCCATGACCGCGCTGAAAACCCGCGTGGTATCCGGCAACCCGCCGACCGCCGCCCAGATCAAGGGCCCGGCCATCCAGGAATGGGGTGCCGAAGGCGTGCTGGCCAATATCGATGCCGTGGCCAAGGCCGAAGGCTGGGACAAGCAGCTGCCGCCGGTGGTCAGCCAGGTGATGAAATACAAGGGCCAGTACGTGGCCGCTCCGGTCAACGTGCACCGCGTGAACTGGCTGTGGGTGAACCCGGATGCCTTCAAGAAGGCCGGTGCCAAGGTGCCGACCACCTGGCCAGAGTTCTTCGAAGCCGCCGACAAGCTGCAAAAAGCCGGCATCATGCCCATCGCCCATGGCGGCCAGCCGTGGCAGGACGCCACCCTGTTTGAATCGGTGGCACTGGGTGTCGGTGGCCCGGCCTACTACAAGAAGGCCTTCGTGCAGCTGGACCAGGCCACCCTGGCCGGCCCGACCACGGTCAAGGTGTTTGAAACCCTGCAGCGTGTGAAGGGCTATATCGACAAGGGTGCCGCCGGCCGCGACTGGAACCTGGCCACCGCCATGGTGATCAACGGCAAGGCCGGCATGCAGTTCATGGGCGACTGGGCCAAGGGCGAATTCACCGCCGCCGGCAAGAAGCCGGGCAAGGACTTCCTGTGCGTAGCCGCACCGGGCACGGCGGGCAGCTTCACCTTCAATATCGACAGCCTGGCCATGTTCAAGCAGAAGGACCCGGCCGCACAGAAGGCGCAGGCTGATCTGGCCGAAACCGTGATGAGCAAGAACTTCCAGGAAGTGTTCAACCTGAACAAGGGCTCCATCCCGGCCCGCCTGGACACGCCGATGGACAAGTTTGACGACTGTGCCAAGAAGTCCAAGGCCGACCTGACCGCTGCCTCCAAGAGCGGCGGCCTGGTGCCCAGCTTTGCCCACAAGATGGCCATGGCATCGGCCACCGAAGGCGCCATGGACGACGTGATTTCGCAGTTCATGAACTCTTCCATGAGCCCGAAAACCGCCACCGAACGTCTGGCCAAGGCCGGGAAAGTGCACTAAGCGAGCAGCAACCTTGCCCCGGGTCAACCGGCCCGGGCGCTTTTTTGCGTGGACAGCCCTGTTGCACCCTGCCACCAGCGGCTGTCTGTCTAACTCCTAGCCAAGCAAGCCATACCGTCTGACCATCCGTCCTGCCCCCGCCAGGACAGATCGAGGCTGCGCGCCGCGCGGTCCCGCCTCAGCGGCATGGCGAGGATTGATTCATGTCCACATCCCAATCACAAGCCAGTCTGTCGGCACTGGCAGACCGCTGGCTGCCCAAGCTGGTGCTGTCGCCCACCTTGCTGATCAGCCTGGTGTTCGTCTACGGCTTTATCGCCTGGACCGGCTGGCTGTCGCTGACCGAGTCGCGCCTGCTGCCTCAGATGGACCTGGCCGGCCTGATCCAGTATCAGGCGCTGTTCGAGAATGACCGCTGGTGGACCGCCGTCACCAATCTGGGCATTTTCGGCGGCCTGTTCATCGGCTGCACGCTGGCGGTCGGCCTGTTCCTGGCCGTACTGCTAGACCAGAAAATCCGTGCCGAAGGCACGCTGCGCACCATTTACCTGTACCCGATGGCGCTGTCCTTCATCGTCACCGGCACCGCCTGGAAATGGATGCTCAACCCCGACATGGGCCTGCAAAAGGTCATCAATGACTGGGGCTTTCCCGACTTCACCTTCGACTGGCTGGTGGACCCGGACAAGGCCATCTACACCGTGGTGATTGCCGGGGTGTGGCAGTCGTCGGGCTTTGTGATGGCGCTGTTCCTGGCCGGCCTGCGCGGCATCGACGACTCCATCATCAAGGCCGCCCAGGTGGATGGCGCCAGCCTGCCGGTGATCTACTGGCGCATCATCATCCCCAGCCTGCGCCCGGTGTTTTTCAGCGTGCTGCTGATCCTGTCGCACATCGCCATCAAGAGCTTCGACCTGGTGATGGCGCTGACCGGCGGCGGCCCCGGCACGGCATCCGACGTACCGGCCATCTTCATGTACCAGTTTGCCTTTACCCGTGGCCAGCTGGGCCTGGGGGCCGCCTCGGCCATGATGATGCTGATGACCATCGTCGCCGTGCTGGTGCCGCTGATGTATATGGAAACAAGGAGCGCCAAACGTGGCTAAACACCTCACTCCCGGCCGCATCGTGCTGTATGCCGCACTGCTGCTGATGGCCATTTACTACCTGCTGCCCTTGTATGTGATGCTGTCCACCTCGGTAAAAACCCTCGACGACATCCGTGGCGGCAACCTGATTGCCCTGCCGCAATCCATCACCTTTGATGCCTGGAGCAAGGCCTGGTCCAGCGCCTGCACCGGCGTGGAATGTGGCGGCATGAAAGGCTTTTTCTGGAATTCGGTGAAGATGGCCGTGCCCTCGGTGCTGATTTCCACGCTGATTGGCGCGGTCAACGGCTATGTGGTGTCGATGTGGCGCTTCCGTGGCTCGGACGTGCTGTTCACCCTGCTGCTGGTGGGCTGTTTCATTCCCTTCCAGGTGGTGCTGCTGCCGATGGCACGCCTGCTGGGCGAGCTGGGCATTGCCAATACCACCAGCGGGCTGATCCTGGTGCATGTGATTTACGGCCTGGCCTTTACCACGCTGTTCTTCCGCAACTTCTTCGTCACCATCCCGGACGAGCTGGTCAAGGCCGCGCGCATTGACGGTGCCGGTTTCTGGACCATCTTTTTCCGCATCCTGCTGCCCATTTCCGGTCCCATCTTCATGGTGTGCGTGATCTGGCAGTTCACCCAGATCTGGAACGACTTCCTGTTCGGCGTGGTGTTTGCCTCCGGCGAATCACAGCCCATCACCGTGGCGCTGAACAATCTGGTGAACACCTCTACCGGGGTGAAGGAATACAACGTGGACATGGCAGCGGCCATCATTGCCGCCCTGCCCACCCTGTTCGTTTACATGGTTGCCGGCCGCTACTTCGTGCGTGGCCTGACAGCCGGTGCTGTGAAAGGTTGAACGATGGCTGCTCTCTCCATCAATAATGTGTGCAAGACTTACGCCAACGGCACCGAGGTGCTCAAGGGCATCGACATCGCCATCGAAGACGGCCAGTTCCTGATTCTGGTAGGCCCCTCCGGCTGCGGCAAATCCACGCTGCTGAACATGATTGCCGGGCTGGATGACATCTCCAGCGGCGATATCGAAATCGGCGGCAAACGGGTGAATGATTTGTCACCCAAGGACCGCGACATCGCCATGGTATTCCAGAGCTATGCGCTCTACCCGTCGATGAGCGTGCGCAAGAACATCAGCTTCGGCCTGGAAATCCGCAAGATGCCGCAGGGCGAAATCGACGCCACCGTCGAGCGCGTGGCGCAGATGCTGCAAATGACCCACCTGCTGGACCGCAAGCCCTCGCAACTGTCCGGCGGCCAGCGCCAGCGTGTGGCCATGGGCCGTGCTTTGGCGCGCAACCCCTCCATCTTCCTGTTTGACGAGCCGCTGTCCAATCTGGACGCCAAGCTGCGGGTGGAAATGCGTACCGAAATCAAGCTGATGCACCAGCGGCTGAAATCCACCATCGTCTATGTCACCCACGACCAGATCGAAGCCATGACGCTGGGCGACCGCATTGCGGTGATGAAGGACGGCATCGTGCAGCAGTTTGGCAGCCCGCAAGACATCTACGACAACCCGGCCAATCTGTTTGTGGCGAGCTTTATCGGCTCGCCGTCGATGAACTTCATTCCGGCGCAGGTGGTGGAATCGGCCGGGGTACTGGGGGTGAAAATCTGTGACGACCAGGGTTGCGTCATCCTGCCGCTGCCGCATGCCCAGGACAAGATGCAGCCCTGGCTGGGCCGCGAAGTCATCTTCGGCATCCGCCCGGAGCAAATCACCGATGCCCGCACCGCCTACCGCGCAGGGCTGCCGGTAATGGCCTGCCACATCGACGTGATCGAACCCACCGGCCCGGACACCCTGGTGTTTGTCTCGCTCAACAACACCAAGGTATGCTGCCGTACCCACCCGACCGAAGCCAAACTGCCGGGCCACAGCATGGAACTGGTATTCGACGTGTCCAAGGCCGTGCTGTTCGACCCCGCCACCGAACAACGGATTGCCTGATGCACAGCTTGTCATCTGCACAACTGGCCCCCGGAGGGCCAGTTTTTTCTCCGGTAGCCGCCGGCCTGTGGCGGCTGCACGACTGGAATTTCTCCCCTGCGGAACTGGCATGCTGGATCGAGCATGCCATCCAGCTCGGCATCACCACCTTCGACCATGCCGACCTGTACGGCGGCTTTCGCTGCGAGGCGCTGTTCGGCCAGTGGCTGAAGGCCAATCCCGGACAGCGCGAGTATATCCAGCTGGTGAGCAAGTGCGGCATCAAGCCGGAAGATGCCAGCCGTGGCTGGCAGGTCAAGCATTACGACAGCAGCCGCGCCCATATCCTGGCTTCGGTGGAGGCTTCCCTGCGCAATCTGGGCACGGACTACCTGGACCTGCTGCTGATTCACCGCCCGGACCCGCTCATGGACCCGGACGAGGTGGCCGCGGCCTTTGCCAGCCTTAAAGAAAGCGGCAAGGTGCGGCATTTTGGCGTGTCCAACTTCAGCCCCAGCCAGTTTGCCCTGCTGGCCTCCCGCACGCCCTTGCTGACCAATCAGCTGGAAGCCTCGCTGCTGCACACCGCCCCGCTGTTCGATGGCAGCTTCGATCAATGCCTGCAAGCCGGCATCCGCCCCATGGTATGGTCGCCGCTGGCGGGTGGCCGTCTGTTGCAGCCGGCCGCTCACCCGGCACTGCACGCGGCACTGCAGCAGATGGCCGCCGAGTTGGCCGTCACCCCTGCCACGCTGGCGCTGGCCTGGCTGTTGCGCCATCCGGCTCGCCCCATCCCCATCTCCGGCTCGCGCAGCCTGCATTCGCTGGATGAAGCTGCCGCCGCCTGCCGCCTGCAACTGGAGCGCCAGCACTGGTTTGCGCTGCTGGAAGCCGCCCATGGCCACAGCCTGGCCTGAATGCGCGCAGCGACGGCCTTTTAAATCTTTTTTTCCGCGCCGCTTCGCCTAAGCTCAATAAGCAAGGCAATGACAAAGGGGATAAGACATGCAAGTGGCGGACATTTTTGAAAAAGCCTCGGGACGGCTGCCGATGGTGCCCAAGGTGGTGCAGGAGCTGATCGAAAGCTTTCACAAGACCGATATCAATATCGATGAAATCAGCGACAAGGTCGGGCACGACCAGGTGTTGACCGCGCGTGTGCTGCGGCTGGCCAATACCGCCCGCTTTGGTGGCAGCCGCCGCGTCGGTTCGCTGGACGACGCCGTGGTGCTGCTGGGCTTTGATAATCTGCGCATTCTGGTGATTGCCTCCGGCATTACCGGCGCCACGGCCGGCATTGCCGGTTTTGACATGAAAGGCTTCTGGCAGCGCAGCTTTGCCATGGCCAACACCGCCAAGCGACTGGCGCGGCTGGCCAGACTGGATGCCCAGCTGGGCTATACCTGCGGCCTGCTATCCAATATCGGCGAGCTGGTACTGCATGTGGCCATGCCGGAACAAGCCGTGCAGATCGACAAGATCGTCGCCGGCGGCGCCGACCGGGTGGCCACCGAGCGCATGCTGCTGGGGGTGGACCTGACCGAAGTGGGGGCCGAGCTGGCGCGGCGCTGGAATTTCCCCGACGACATCCAGCAAGCCATCCGCGATCAGCACGACTTGCTGGGCGACGTATCACGCTTTGCCATTGTGATTGGCCTGTCGGCCTATCTGGTGGCCGGCTTCAATCACGACATGAGCGAGGGCGACATGCTGACCACCCTGCCGTGGAGCGTGGTGGACAAACTGGGTATTGAGCGCGATGTGCTGACCGGAGCCATCAGCGAGCTGAAAGAAGCCTGCACCGGCATCGACGATATGTTCTGACCTGCCATAGCAATACGAAAAAAGGCTGCCCGCAGGCAGCCTTCAGGCCGCTGACCAAGTCAATTGGTGCACTTGTACAGGCCCGGCAGAGCCGGGCCTATCGACTGAGTGATTACTTCCGCGGCCTTCCCGTCGACTCCCCATCCCCCCGCCCTTACCCTGTAAGGGAGCCTCACTTTCTTTACTTTCTTTCCAGAACGCGAGAGGGGTGTGTCAATCAGCAAAAGGCTGCCCGCAGGCAGCCTTTTGCTTTCCTACCCGACAGCGCCGGTCTCAGCCTTCTTCGTCCTCGCTGGCGGCCTCGACATGGCCCACCACGCCGGTGAAGCGGAACTCGATCTCGGCCATCAGTTCGTCGATGCGGATCACGCTCAGCTGGATACGGTCGCCCCGCGCCAGCTCCGGCAGGCCGGGAATACGCACCCGCAGCGGCAGGCCGTCGATGCGCACCAGGTCTTCCTTGATATAGGTCGCCGTGATGTTGCTGACCCCTTCCTGGGTGAACCAGCGCAGGCACCAGAAGTGCTCCAGCTTGTCCTGGAAGCCCAGATAAGCCGAATAGGTAGTGTCAAAATCGCGCAGCAGGGCAAACAGCATGGCATTGCCCTGCTCGAACTGCGGCTTTTCGCCCCGGATCATGGCGGTGAGCTGGCGCTGGTTGACGAAGTCGGTAGCCCGGCGCAGCGGCGAGGTGGCCCAGGCATATTGCGCCACGCCCAGGCCGATATGCGGCTCGGGACGGGTGGTCATGCGCACCTTGCCCATGCTCTGGGCGCGGTACATGGCCGGAATGTCAGCCTCGGCCAGCATGCGGCCCCATTCGCTATTGGCCAGGATCATCAGCTCCGACACCAGCTTGTCCATGGGCGCGCCGCGCTTGCGCAGGGTGATCTGCACCTTGCCGTCGACCACATCGAAGTTGTAGTCCATCTGCACCGGGCGGGTGGGGTCGTACTTGCCACGGCGCTTTTCCAGCGCATTGGCAAAGTGCCACAGCCAGGTCAGCTCGCGCTTGAAGGGGTAATCCACACCCGGATCGTTCAGCAGGGTGTCTTCGTTGAACTGCTGTTCCAGCTCGGCATGGCGCAGGTTGGCCCCGATGCGCACCTTCTCGATGCGGCTTTCGTAGGCCACCGGCTCGAAGTCCGGCGTGACATCCACGTACAGGCTGAACGCCGGGCAATCCTGGCCTTCCTGCAGGGTGAAGGCCTGTACCACGTCATCCGGCAGCATGGTGATCTTGTCGCCGGGGAAGTACACGGTGGACAGACGGCTCCACACCAGCTTTTCGATGTCCGAATCCACCGGCACGCCCAGCGTGGGGGCGGCAATGTGGATGCCCACGCGCTTGTGGCCATCCGGCAGGTCGACCACCGACAGCGCATCGTCGATCTCGGTGGTGTTGGCATCATCGATGGAGAAGGCCACCGCCTCGGCCAGCGGCAGATCCTGCGGCAGCTGCGGGGGGGCGTATTTGCCGAAACCGGCCCCCTTGGGGAAGTATTCCATCAGGAAACCGGCCATCAGGTAGTCGGGCACCGAGCTGATGCCGCCCACGCTTTGCGCCAGTTTCAGCGGCGGCTGGTTCAGTTCGCGCGCGGCCTGATCAAAGGCCTTGAACTCCAGCGTGCTCTTGTCCGGCTTCCACAGCAGCGACATCAACTGGCTGCGGATGGCCTCCGGCAAGCTGCCGGCCTTCAGTTCGGCCACCCAGCCATCAATCTGCTCCTGCTCGCGCTTCTTGCGTTCGATGCCGGCCAGCGCGGCTTTCAGGGCTTCTTCCGGGGCCTTCTTGTAACGGCCCTTGCCTTTTTTGTAAAAATACATGGGCGCGCCAAACACCCGCAGGATGATGGCGGCACTTTCCAGTGCCGACGGCGCATGGCCCCAGTAATCGGCGGCCAGCGCATCGTGCTCGAACTCGTCTTCCGGGCTGCACTCCCACAGGAAATCCAGATCAATTTCATTCGCCATTTTTTCTACTGCGGGCAGAAAATCTGCCACAGTCGAGCTAAACTCGAGAAAAACATTGCTGGATTTGATCTTGGCCCGCTTGCCATGTTGAGTATCTACCTGCAAGCTGGCATCGGAACGGGAAACGATCGTGCCAACCTTGAAGGAGCCGCTTTCTTCGTAAAATACGTTCATTTGCGCGCCAACTGATTCATTAAGCCAAAATTATATCATTTCACCTTCCAGCCCTGCGCCACTTTGCAAACGCAGGCGCAGCATCAGGATGTGGTGCGGCTGACAGCATGACATCGCGTCCCTGATGCCGGGTGCGCCGACGCCGACAGTGGCAAAGGGTGGGCATGGAGGTGCAATGCCGCAGCAGGATTGTGTCTGCCGCGCTTTAGCAGCGGCCACAAACCCGCTCGACCTTACATAACAATTCGCATGTCGGCAGGAATCGGGTATCCACTATGACGCTGGGAAGCAACGCAAATATTTCCGCCAGAGAGCACGCGGCACGCGAAATCGATCGCATCGGCCACATGCTGGTCACCCGCTGGGACCGTTCGCTCGCCGCACACCTACTGTCCTTGGTCAGCAATCTGGAACGTTACATTCTGGGCGAAGACACCGCCCAGCTGCTGCCGGAATGTCTGGCGCTGCGCGATCTGTTACAGCAGTGGCTGTTGCAGAACGATACGGTACCGGACGAAGCCGAACGTTATGGCGCGCTGCGCCACCATCTGGGCATCGTCAGCCAGCTGGCCATGATGGAAGGCCGCCAGCTCTTGCCGGAACACTTCAGCGGCGGGCTGATGCAGCAGGGTCCGCATCTGGTCTATCTGTGGATGCCCCCCAGCGAGGAGGCGCGCAACCTGAGCGAACAGCTATCCTGTTACGGCTTCACGGTGCAGACCATGTACCAGGCGTCCAAGCTGGCCCAGGCCCTGCAGGATGCCACGCCGGCAGCGGTGGTGGCCTATACCGACTTCACCCCTGGCGACCCGATCATGGCGCTGGCCGACACCATACGCGGCCTGTGCCCGCTGCTGTTCTGCTCGCCGCGCTACGACTTCGAGGCCCGGCTGCAAGCGGTACGGGCCGGTGCCGCCGGCTTCCTGGCCTGGCCCTTGCTGGCGCACGAGCTGATCGACAACCTCAATTTTGGCGATCTGGGAGAAAAGCGCGATCCGCTGCGGGTGATGATCGTGGAGGACATGGCCTCGCTGGCCGGCCTCTACGCCAATGTGCTGAACCGGCATGGCGTGGATGCGCTGCAGGTGACCGACCCGGCACGCGTGCTGGATGGCATCGTGCAGTTCCGCCCGGACCTGATCCTGATGGATATGTACATGCCGGAGTGCAATGGCATGGAGCTGGCACAGATCATCCGCCAGCAACGCTTGCTGGACGGCATTCCCATCCTGTTCCTGTCGGTGGAAAAACGCCAGTCCATCCAGCTGGATACCCTGACGCTGGGCATCGACGGCTTCCTGACCAAGCCGGTGGCGCCGGAGGAGCTGGTGGTGACGGTGATCAACCGCGCCCGCCGCTACCGCAAGCTGCGCTCCTACATGATCAACGACAGCCTCACCGGCCTGCTCAACCACTCCCATCTGTATGCCCAGCTGGAGTACGAAGTGTTGCGCGCCAAGCGCGACCAGCGTGCGCTGTCCCTGGTGATGCTGGACCTGGACCATTTCAAGACCATCAACGACAGCTATGGCCACCCGGCGGGTGACGAGGTGCTGGTGAATCTGGCGCGTTTCCTGAAAGAGCGGCTGCGCCGCTCCGACCTGATCAGCCGCTATGGCGGAGAGGAATTTGCCATCGTCTTGCCCGGCACCCGCCAGGAAGATGCGCTGCGCATCATGAATGCCATGCGCCAGGCCTTTTCCCAGATCGAGCAGCGCAGCAGCCAGCAAACCTTCCACCAGACCTTCAGCGTCGGCATCAGCTCGCTGGCCAGCGCCGAGGACACCACCGAGCTGGTGCAGCAGGCAGACGACATGCTGTACCAGGCCAAGCGGCTGGGGCGCAACCGGGTGGAGGGCTATTCGCCCGAGCATGTGCCGTACGCGCGCCGCGAAACGGAAGCCTGAACCCGGCGGCAAGACCACCCAAGCAAAACGCCCGCTCAGCGGGCGTTTTGCTTGGTGGACGGCATGGCTGGCGGTTCAGACTGCGTCGGCCAGGATCAGCCGCACATTGTGCTCTTCCAGCAGCTTGGCCAGCGACTCCGGCGGTTCGGCATCGGTGAACACGGTGTGGAATTCACTGATATGCCCCATGCGCACCAGAGCATTGCGGCCAAACTTGCTGTGGTCGGCCGCCAGGTAACGGTGACGGGCATTGGCCATCATCGCCTGTGCCACCCGCACTTCGCGGTAGTCGAAATCCAGCAGCGAGCCATCGGTTTCGATGCCGGATACGCCGATGATGGCGTAATCCACCTTGAACTGGTTGATGAAATCCAGCGTGGCCACCCCGGTGATGCCGCCGTCCGATGCACGCACCACGCCGGAGGTGATCATCACGGTGAAATCCGGATTGGCCGACATGATGGACGCCACATGGATATTGTTGGTGATGACCCGCAAACCCTTGTGGGTGATGGTCAGTGCCTGCGCCACCGCTTCGATGGTGGTGCCTATGCTCATGAACAGCGAGGCGTGATCGGGAATGCTGCCGGCGATCATGTCGGCAATATGTGCCTTTTCGCTCTGGAATTTTCCTTTGCGCGCAAAGTAATCCTCATTCTCCACGCTACTGCCCAGCGCAGCACCGCCGTGATAACGGCGCAGCAAATTTTCTTCGCATAGCTGGTTGATGTCACGCCGGATGGTCTGTGGCGTGACATCGAGCAGTCTGGCCAGCTCCTCGATCGGCATGAAGCCGTTTTCGCGGACCAGCTGCAGAATCTTGTCGTGACGGGGTGAGCGGCTCATAGGGATTCGATTCCGAAAATCATGTTTAGTTACTAACATATTTTCCGGTCAAAGGGCAAATGCTTGCGCCAATCCACCCTTGACCCGCCACAAGCCGGCAGCGAAAGCCGTATCCCGTACAACAGCCGGCAGGCTAGCCCAGCACGGCATGCAGGGCCGCCGCCGCCAGCACGGCCGTGGTATCCACCGCCGGCAGGCCGCAATTGGCATCATCCAGAACCAGCGGCAGCTCGGTACAGGCCAGGGCAATGCCGTCACAGCCCTGATCGCGCAAAGCAGCCACCACCTGCAGCAGTTGGCGCAGGCCATCCGCACTGGCCCGGCCAGTGGGCACCAGCTCGTCAAAAATCACCTGCTGCAGCATGGCCTGCCCGGCCGGGTCAGGAATGCATTCCTCGATGCCCACGGCAGCAAACGGCGCGCGGTAAAGATGGGACTGCATGGTCCAGCGCGTGCCCAGCACGCCCACCCGGCGCAGGCCACGGCGCTGGCAATCGGCCGCCACCACGTCCAGCATGCTCAGCACCGGCAGAGGGGAGCGCTGGCGGATGCCGTCGATACGACAATGCACGGTATTGGCCGGAATCACCGCCAGTTGCGCCCCGGCCCCGGCCAGCCGCTGCAGCGAACCGACGATGGAGTCTTCCACGATGTCCCAGCGCTCTTGCAGCTGGGCGGCGTGCACCACGCCAAAGTCTGGCTGGTCGAGCACGAAACGCGGGTGGTGATGGTGGCCGCCGCACAAGCGGGCAGACAGCTGGTGCAGCCTGGACAGGCAATCAAGGGCGCCGGGCACGGTCACGCCGGCCACGCCGATAACGGGGAGAGTCATGTTGGGGTTGGTCATCCATCAGGGGTGTACCTCGGCACGTGCGCGGGTACGCGGTTCGGAAGACCTATTATGCCATTCGGGACGCAAGATGAACTCGCCGATCGGCATCGGCCGCGCATAACGGTAGCCTTGCAGCAGGTGGGCACCATGCTGGCGCAGATAGTCTTCCTGCTGCACGAATTCCACCCCTTCGGCCACCACGGTCAGTCCCAGCTTGGCCGCCAGCTGCAGGATGCTGTCCAGGATATCCGCCGACAGGCTGTCACTGCCGATGCCGGCGACAAAGCTGCGGTCTATCTTCAGTTCATCCACATCCATTTTTTGCAGATAGGACAGGCTGGAGTGCCCGGTGCCGAAATCATCGATGGCGATGCGCACGCCCAGATCATGCAGCTGGCCTAGCAGGGCATCGGTTTGGGGGCCGGTGGCGATCAGTTCGCGCTCGGTCAGTTCCAGGGTGAGCCGGATGCTGTCGGGCGGGAAGGCCGCCAGAAAGGCCGCGCAATCGGCTGGCAGGGAGCCATCCGCCACATAGGCAGCACTGACATTGATGCTGATCTGAAAACCGGCCGGCAAGCTGAGCGTGCCCAGTTGCGCGGCGGTCTGCTGCATCAGCGAACGGGTCATGGCCACGATATGGCCGGTGCTTTCGGCAAAGGGGATGAACAGGTCGGGCAGCACCATGCCATCAACCGGATGCTGCCAGCGCATCAGCACCTCCACCCCGCACCACTGCAGCTGGTGGCTGTCCACCAGCGGTTGCAGGTAGGGAATGAATTCCTGCTGGCGCACTGCCCGTTGCAATTCGCGGCTGGGCGCACCGCTGCGCAGCAGCAGGCGATGAAAGCCCCAGCTGAAGGTAGCACTGAACAGGAGCAGCAGGATCAGCTGATCCGGCTCCTGACCCAGTCGTTCCAGCAGCAGGTTGGGCATGGAGTAATCCATGACGATGGCCAGTGGATAATGCGCCGAGTGCAGGCTGCGCTGCTGCCAGTAAGGGCGGTCCGGCGGCGAGCTCATGCCGCCGTCTTCGTCCAGCCAGCGGTCGCCAACATGCAGGTAAAACCAGGTGTTCTGCTCCAGATGCGCCAGCCGGTCCTTGAGATAATCACTATCCACCACGACCTGGATGCCGTTCACATCGCCACGCTTTGCCTCCAGCCACAACATCAGCAAGGGGTGCCAGGGCGATAGCCGGTTGCCGCGCCATAATTTCAGCCGTTCCTCGCGCGGGTACTCCTGCGAATAGGCCGGCGCGTGCCAGCCAATCACCGAATCGCAATACACCCTGCCTTCGTGATCAATCAGCCGCATCGAACGGACATAGGACTGGGTGGTGACCTGGCGGCGTATTTCCGGGTAGATGGCATGGCAGTCCAGACTGGGCTGCTGCAACATGGCCTCGCCGGTTTTCTGTGCCTGATCCAGTATCTGTTCGATCTTTTTCAGCTTGAAGGCATGCTGCCCCTCCAGCATGTGTTGGATGCCGGAATAAAACTGGTACAGCATCAACAGGCCGCCCAGCATGAACAAGGCCAGACCGGGCAGCATGGTCAGCATGATGCGCTGACTGCGACCCAGTGGCTCGAGGGAAGGAAATTGCACGGGACCTCCGATGAAAATTCACCACAGGTCCCACTGTAGGCCAATAAAAAACCGCCGAGAGCGGCGGTTTGCTTTTAAACAGTATTAACTGATCAACTGGCCAGTCTTGCCTTGTGGCGGGCGATCTGGGCACGCACCTGGTCCGGTGCCGTACCACCCACGTGGTCACGCTGGGCCAGGCTGCCTTCCGGCGTCAGTACCTGGTAGATGTCCTGCTCGATCAGCGGGCTGAACTGTTGCAGCTCTTGCAGCGACAGATCGGCCAGATCCACACCACGGCCTTCGGCATAGCGCACGCTCAGTGCCACCACTTCGTGGCTGTCGCGGAAGGGCAGGCCCTTCTTCACCAGGTAGTCGGCCAGGTCGGTGGCGGTGGCAAAGCCCTGCAGCACCGCCGCGCGCATGGCTTCCGGCTTCACGGTGACGCCACGCATCATGTCGGCGTAGATGCGCAGGGTGTCGATCAGGGTGTCCACGGTATCGAACAAGGGTTCCTTGTCTTCCTGGTTGTCCTTGTTGTAGGCCAGCGGCTGCGCCTTCATCAGGGTGACCAGGGCAATCAGGTGGCCCACCACGCGGCCGGATTTGCCACGTACCAGTTCCGGCACGTCCGGGTTTTTCTTCTGCGGCATGATGGAGCTGCCGGTGCAGAAGCGGTCGGCGATGTCGATAAAGCCGACGCGCGGGCTCATCCACAGGATCAGCTCTTCCGACAGGCGGCTCAGGTGCACCATCACCAGGCTGGCGGCGGCGGTGAATTCGATGGCGAAGTCACGGTCGGACACGGCATCCAGCGAGTTGTGGCAAACATCGTCAAACCCCAGCAGCTGGGCGGTGTAGTGACGGTCGATGGGGAAGGTGGTGCCGGCCAGGGCGGCCGCGCCCAGCGGCAGGCGGTTGACGCGCTTGCGGCAGTCGCTCATGCGTTCGGCGTCACGCGCCAGCATTTCCACATAGGCCAGCATGTGGTGGCCAAAAGTCACCGGCTGGGCCACTTGCAGGTGGGTGAAGCCCGGCATCACGGTGTCGGCATGCTGTTCGGCCAGTTCCAGCAGGCTGGTTTGCAGTTCGGCAATGAAGCCGACGATGGCGTCGATCTGCGCGCGCAGCCACAGGCGGATGTCGGTGGCCACCTGGTCGTTACGCGAACGGCCGGTGTGCAGGCGTTTGCCGGCATCGCCGATCTTGTCGGTGAGGCGACGCTCCACATTCATGTGCACGTCTTCCAGATCCACACTCCACTCCAGTCGGCCGGCGCGGATATCGTCCAGGATTTCAGCCATGCCACGGCGGATTGCCGCCACATCGTCATCGGACAGCACGCCAGCCTTGTTCAGCATGGTGGCGTGGGCCAGCGAGCCTTCGATGTCGAATTCGGCCAGACGTTTGTCGAAGTCGATCGAGGCGGTGTATTTCTTGACGAGTTCGGAAACCGGTTCGCTGAAGCGACCGGACCAGGCATGGCTTTCTTGCATCTCGATGATTCCCTGCGGTGATTGTTCTGGGCTACCCCAAGGCAGCAGCGGCAATTATAGGGAAAGCCTCCCCTCAGGGCGAGTCGGCTCTTGCCCGGCTGTGGCATTACCGTGTCATGGGTGTGGTGTGATCCGCCAGGCAATCCGCCAGATAGTCGATCAGCACCCGCACCTTGGGTGGCAGATAGCGGTTGGGCGGATACAGCAGCCAGGCCATGCCGCGATAGGCGGTGGTGAATTCCCAGTCATCCAGCACAGTTTCTATCTGCCCGGCGTCCAGTGCCGCCTGCGCGGTAAAGTGTGGCAGGGGGGCGATGCCCAGGTGGGCCAGCACACCTTCCAGACGCAGCTCGCTGTGATTGGTGGCATAGCGGCCGGTTACCGCCACCGTCAGCTGTTCCTTGCCGCGTTGCAGCTGCCAGCGCTTGTCGGCCTCATGCTCGGCCAGGTACAGGCACTGGTGCTGCGCCAGATCGCGTGGATGGGCGGGCCGGCCATGCATGGCCAGGTAGTGCGGCGAGGCGCACAGCAACTGGCGCACCGGCAGCAAGGGCCGCCCGGCCATGCCGGGTGGCGGGGTGTCGGTCACCCGCACGGTCAGGTCCAGTCCGTCGGCCAGCGGGTCGACATCACGGTCGCTGATGAACAGCTCCACGTCCACCTGTGGATAACGGGCCAGGAAGGCCGGCAGCAACGGTGCCACCACAAAGCGGCCAAAGGCCTTGGGCATGCTGATGCGCACCCGGCCCTGTGGCCGCGCATATTGTTGCTGGGCCTGTTGCACCGCTTCGTCTGCGGCATCCAGCATGCTGCGACAGCGCGCCAGCGTGGCCTGCCCGGCATCGGTCAGCCGCAGTTGGCGGGTGCTGCGTTCCAGTAGCCGCACGCCCAGTGCCGCTTCCAGCCGGGCCACCTGGCGGCTGATGGCCGACGGGGTCATGCCCAGCTGCCGCGCCACCGCCGAAAAACTGCCGCGCTCCGCCACCAGCGCAAATACCGCCATGTCCGGCAGCATGGCGATCAGCCGATTTGTTCCCATTACGCACAATTCCTGTTCCGCTAACCGTGATTATCAAGCCATCACCAGGCAATGATAATGAGCGCACTGACCCGACAATGAAAGCCCGCCATGCCCAGCCGCCACCCTTTGCATCAGCGTTACCCCGGCCTGCCCGACCTGTTGCTGCTGCTGGTGGCCATGGTGTGGGGCAGCAGTTATGGGCTGGCCAAGCAGGCGCTGCAGTTTTATCCGGTGCTGGGCGTGCTGGCCCTGCGCTTCGGCCTGAGCTTCCTGCTGTTGCTGCCCACCCAGCGCGCCCTGGCCGACCCCGCCGTCCGCCGCGCCACCCTGGGCGCAGCGCTGCCGCTGGGGCTGGGCTTGCTGGCGATTTTCCTGTGCGAGACCTATGGCATCGCCCATACCACGGCGGCCAATGCCGCCTTTCTGATCAGCCTGTGCCTGGTGCTGACGCCTTTTGCCGAATGGCTGCTGCTGGGGCAACAGCCCACCACGGATGCGCTGCTGGCGGCAGCGGCCGCACTCTGCGGTGCCTGGCTGCTGAGCGGTGCCACCCATTTGCAGCTGAACAGTGGTGATCTGCTGATCCTGCTGGCCGCCGTTCTGCGTGCAGTCGTGACCAGCCTGACCCGCAAGCTGACCGCAGACCGGCCGGTGGCCACGCTGGCGCTGACCGGCCTGCAAGGGCTGCTGATCTGCCTGGGCTGCCTGCTGCTGGCCGGCCTGAATGGCGGTCTGCCCGCCCTGCCGCGGCAGCCGGCATTCTGGGGCGATATCCTGTTTCTGGTCTTGTTCTGCACGCTGTTTGCCTTTTTCGCCATGAACTACGCGCTGCGTCACAGCAGTGCTACCCGGGTGGCCCTGCTGACCGGCAGCGAGCCGGTGTTCGGTGCACTGTTTGCCGTGCTGTGGCTGGGCGAAACGCTGAGCGCCAGCAGCTGGCTGGGTGGTTTGCTGATGGTGGCCGCCAGCCTGTGGGCGGTACGGCCGGGCAGATTGCAAACGGCCACCGCCTGAATGCCGCCGCGCTGATTCGCCTGGCCGGATGGCGGCTTGCTATCATTGGACTACCTGTCCCTTGCCCCCGACCCCATGCGCCAGCCTCTGCGACCACACCCGCTCCTTGCCGTCCCCGACTTCCGCAATCTGGGGGTGATGCTGCGCATCCTGCTGTCACTCAATCTGCTGCTGTTATGCAGCGCGGTTTTCCTGCCGGATGGCGATACGCTGACCCTGCGCATCCTGAGCCGGGCCAGCTGGGTGGAGCCGTCACTGCTGCTGAGCCTGGGCCTGCTGGCCCTGCTGTCGCCCTGGCTGGCCCGGCAGCGGCGCGGCAGCTGGCTGGTGCTGGCCCTGTGCATGGCCTGCGTGCTGGTGCAGGACAGATTGCTCAATCCGCTGGAGCTGCCGCGGCTGGACCGCCCGCTGCTGGCGGCACTGCTGGCCTGGCTGCTGCTGCATTACTTCAGCCTGCGCCAGCGCGCACTGTCGCCGGCGCTGGGCGAGGCCAGGCTGGCGGCGCTGCAGGCGCGCATTCGCCCGCACTTCCTGTTCAATAGCCTGAATGCCGCCATTGCCCTGATCCGCTCGCGGCCGGAAAAGGCGGAAATGGTGCTGGAAAACCTGGCCGACCTGTTTCGCGCGCAGATGGCCGACCCCGGCCATGCCTCCAGCCTGGAGCGGGAAATCGAGCTGGCCAGGATGTATCTGGCCATCGAAAGCGAACGGCTGGGGCAGCGCCTGAACGTGGTATGGGACATCCAGGCCGCGCTGGATGCCAGCCTGCCGCCGCTACTGTTGCAACCGCTGGTGGAAAACGCCGTGCACCATGGCGTGGAGCGCTGCGGCGCGGGTGGCGAGATCCGCATCCGTGCCCAGCTGAAAAGCGGCCAGCTGTTGCTGAGCGTCAGCAATCCGCTGGCTGCTGAAGCAGGCGAGCCGCATCGTGGCAACCGCATTGCGCTGGACAATCTGCGCGAACGGCTGGAGCTGTTTTACGATGCCGAGGCCTCCTTGCAGGTGGCCGCTGCCGACGGCCAGTACCACACGCTGATCCGCCTGCCCTATCGCCCGCTGTCGCGCCAGCAACAATCCACACTGCTGCACTGAACACCACCAAGGGAGCCACCATGGGCAAGAACCGCCTGGAAGCCTTCAGCGATGGCGTGATCGCCATCATCATCACCATCATGGTGCTGGAACTGAAAGTCCCGCACGACACCAGCCTGACAGCACTGAGCGCCTTGTGGCCGGTCTTCCTCAGCTATGTGCTGAGCTTTGTCTATGTCGGCATCTACTGGAACAATCACCACCATTTCTACCATGTGGTGCGCCAGGTGGACGGGCGCGTGCTGTGGGCCAATCTGCATTTGCTGTTCTGGCTGTCGCTGCTGCCCTTTGTCACGGGCTGGATGGGGGAAAACCACATGGCTGCCGTGCCGGTGGCCCTGTACGGCGTGGTGCTGCTGATGTCCGCGCTGGCCTGGTATCTGATGCAGCGCGCCCTGCTGTGTGTGGCGGGCAACCGCGAGGTGATGGGCCGGGCCCTGGGCGCCGACCTGAAAGGCAGGCTGTCGCCCCTGTTCTACCTGGCCGGCATCGGGCTGTCGTTTTACCAAAGCTGGCTGGGTGCGGCCATCTACGGCCTGATGGCGCTGTGGTGGCTGGTGCCGGACCAGCGCATGGAACAGGCGGCGCGGGCGCAACATTGATCTGGTCAGCCTGGATTCGCTGGGCCTGCAACGCATCGATTTCACCAGGATCGATGGGGAAGGCATGGATGGCCTGATCCCGCACCAGAAAAAAGAAGACGGCCGCCTGCTACTGGTGTA
The DNA here is from genome assembly GCF_016429115.1 of Aquitalea sp. ASV15. NCBI lineage: Bacteria > Pseudomonadati > Pseudomonadota > Betaproteobacteria > Neisseriales > Chromobacteriaceae > Aquitalea > Aquitalea sp. ASV15. Next base: position 46,578 of record NZ_JAELTZ010000031.1, read on the forward strand.
ACCCCTGCGCCGCTAGAGCCGCCAGGCCAGCCGGGTGGCTTCGTAGATGGCTTCTTCGGCGGTGCGCGGTGCCAGACAGTCGCCAATGGCATGGATAGGCAAGGGCAAGCCTGCCAGCTGCTGGCGCAGGCCATCCTCCGGCTGCAAGGGCTGGCACAGCACCAGCGTGTCCACCCCCTCGCACAGCATGGCTTCCTCGCTGGCGGTGTGTTGCAGATAGACGGTGTCATCGTCCACGCCATACAGCCGGGCGTAGGGAATGATCGTCACCTGCAGCCGGTGCAGCTGGGCCGCCAGCTGGTCGCGCACATACATTTGCAGCGCCTGCCCCATATGGGTGGCATTGACCGCCAGCGTGACCCGGTGCCCGCTCTGCGCCAGCCGGATCGCCAGCCCCGGCCCGACCCAGTCGGCACGCCAGTCCGCCACCACCACCCGGCTGCCCGGCCGTGCGCCCTGCAGCACCACCCAGCCATCCAGCAGCTGCAGGTCACCGCTGATGTCCAGCCGTGGCGGCGCAGGGCGGGCACCGGTGGCCAGGATCAGCAGCTCGGCCTCCTGCTGCTGCACCAGCGCCCGGTCCACCGTCTGGCCCAGCACCACCTGCACGCCCGCCTGTTGCAACTCGTAGTGCAGATTGGTGAGCAGGCCGCCAAACTCGGCCCGGCCCGGCAGCTGCTGCGCCAGCAGCACCTGGCCGCCCAGCTGGCTGGCCGCTTCGTATAGCGTCACCCGGTGACCGCGCTGGGCGGCAATCACCGCCGCCTTCATCCCGGCCGGCCCCCCGCCCACCACCAGCACCCGCCGCGCGCTGCTGGCCGGAGTCAGCTGGCCGAATTGCAGCTCGCGCCCGGATACCGGGTTCTGGATGCAGGAAATCGGCAGGCCACGGTGAAAACGCCCGATGCAGGCCTGATTGCAGCCAATGCAGGCACGAACGGCATCCGCCTGGTCTTGCGCCACCTTGTTGGGTAGTTCCGGGTCGCAGATCAGCGCCCGTGTCATGCCACAGGCATCCACCACGCCGGCGGCCAGCAATTGTTCCGCCTCCTGCGGCTGATTGATACGGCCGGCCAGCAGCAGCGGAATGTCCAGCTGGCGACGGAAGCGCTCGGCCTGCCCGGCCAGGTAGGCCGCCGGATAGGCCATGGGCGGGGCAATATGCACGGCGCCGCCCAGCGTGGCCGAGGTGCCGGCCACCAGGCTGACATAATCCAGCGCTGGCTGCATGGTCACGCAGGCCGCCAGTGCCTCGTCTTCCGTCAGCCCCTCGGCATCGCATTCACCGGCGGAAATGCGCAGGCCCACCACGCAGTCCGGGTCCACCACCGCGCGGATCGCCGCCGCCACTTCCTGCAAAAAGCGCAGCCGGGCCGCGGCATCACCGCCATAGCCATCGCTGCGCTGGTTGAGCCGCGGATTGAGAAACTGTGCAGGCAGATAACCATGGCTGGCCACGATCTCCACCCCGTCCACGCCGGCCGCGCGAATACGGCGCGCGGCCGCGGCATAGCCGGCCACGATTTCAGCGATTTGCGCCGTGCTCAGCGCGCGCGCCACCACATGAAAACGCTCGCTGGCACAGCGCGAGGCGGAATAGGCCACCGCCTGCATGCCGTCGGCGGTTTCCATGATTTCACTGCCGGGATGAAACAGCTGGGCAAACACCCTGGCGCCGGCGGCCTGCACGGCCGTGGCC
>NZ_JAELTZ010000222.1:0-301 GCF_016429115.1 Aquitalea sp. ASV15
GGGGAAGGTGTCGCTTTCCATTTCCTTGCACGACACGCACCAGTCGGCATAGAAATCCAGCAACAGTGGCTTGCCCTGGGCGCGGGCCTCGGCCAGGGCGGCATCGAGGCCGGCATTGTCGTTGACCTGTCTCTTATACACATCTCCGAGCCCACGAGACATTAACAAGGATCGCGTATGCCGTCTTCTGCTTGAAAAGTGGGGGGGGGGGGGGGGGGGGGGGGGGGGGGGGGGGGGGGGGGGGGGGGGGGGGGGGGGGGGGGGGGGGGGGGGGGGGGGGGGGGGGGGGGGGGGGGGGGGG
>NZ_JAELTZ010000223.1:0-301 GCF_016429115.1 Aquitalea sp. ASV15
CCCCCCCCCCCCCCCCCCCCCCCCCCCCCCCCCCCCCCCCCCCCCCCCCCCCCCCCCCCCCCCCCCCCCCCCCCCCCCCCCCCCCCCCCCCCCCCCCCCCCCCTTTTCAAGCAGCAGACGGCATACGAGATCCTTGTTAATGTCTCGTGGGCTCGGAGATGTGTATAAGAGACAGGCCTGGATGCGCGTATCGCGGCCGCTCGCCGTGCCTCGCCGCTGAACCATCAGGTCAGCCTGCCCGGCCCGACCGGGGAAAAGAACACGCTCTGTTTTGCCGCCCGCGGCAAGGTAGGGTGCGTGG
>NZ_JAELTZ010000224.1:0-301 GCF_016429115.1 Aquitalea sp. ASV15
TGCTGTTCCTGGGCGGCATCAATATGCGCATTTTTTCCGGGCTGGCGGTGATGGCGGCCGTGGCCATCGTGCTGCTGATCATTTCCTCGCCATACCGGCTCAAGCGCGTGCTGGGCTTCATGGACCCTGTCTCTTATACACATCTCCGAGCCCACGAGACATTAACAAGGATCTCGTATGCCGTCTTGTGCTTGAAAAGGGGGGGGGGGGGGGGGGGGGGGGGGGGGGGGGGGGGGGGGGGGGGGGGGGGGGGGGGGGGGGGGGGGGGGGGGGGGGGGGGGGGGGGGGGGGGGGGGGGGGG
>NZ_JAELTZ010000225.1:0-301 GCF_016429115.1 Aquitalea sp. ASV15
CTGGCGGCGCAGGCTGGCAAAGCCCTGCTCCAGCTGCTGTAGCCGCTGCTGCGCCTGCGGCTGCCGCCCCAGCACCCGCCCCAGCTGCAGCAAGATGCGCTCGGCTGCCTGCGCATGGTCCTGCCCCTGTCTCTTATACACATCTCCGAGCCCACGAGACATTAACAAGGATCGCGTATGCCGTCGTCTGCTTGAAAAGGGGGGGGGGGGGGGGGGGGGGGGGGGGGGGGGGGGGGGGGGGGGGGGGGGGGGGGGGGGGGGGGGGGGGGGGGGGGGGGGGGGGGGGGGGGGGGGGGGGGGG
>NZ_JAELTZ010000226.1:0-301 GCF_016429115.1 Aquitalea sp. ASV15
CCCCCCCCCCCCCCCCCCCCCCCCCCCCCCCCCCCCCCCCCCCCCCCCCCCCCCCCCCCCCCCCCCCCCCCCCCCCCCCCCCCCCCCCCCCCCCCCCCCCCCCCCCCCCCCCCCCCTTTTTACTGATCCGGCGACCACCGAGATCTACACTGTTGTTCGTTCGTCGGCAGCGTCAGATGTGTATAAGAGACAGGACCACCACCGCGCTGCTTTCAGCCTTGTTGTAGACGTGATCGCCGCCGCTGCCATCGTTGCCGATGGTGATGGTGGCGGTGGTGTCCTTGCTGTCGTTGACGCTGGC
>NZ_JAELTZ010000227.1:0-301 GCF_016429115.1 Aquitalea sp. ASV15
CCCCCCCCCCCCCCCCCCCCCCCCCCCCCCCCCCCCCCCCCCCCCCCCCCCCCCCCCCCCCCCCCCCCCCCCCCCCCCCCCCCCCCCCCCCCCCCCCCCCCTCTTTTCAAGCCGAAGACGGCATACGAGATCCTTGTTAATGTCTCGTGGGCTCGGAGATGTGTATAAGAGACAGGCGCTGGATGCTGGCCATGGGCCTGGCCGAGCCCTGTCTGTATTTTCTGTTCGAGGCGCAGGCACTGGTGAATACCTCGGCCTCGCAGGCCTCGGTGATTACCGCCACCCTGCCGCTGCTGACCGG
>NZ_JAELTZ010000228.1:0-301 GCF_016429115.1 Aquitalea sp. ASV15
AGCTGTACCAGCAGCGCCGCCAGGACAAGAAGGACAAGGAGGGCCAACAATGAGCGCCCGTGACACCATACTGGCCCGTATCCGCCAGAACCGCCCGGCCGCCACGGCATTGCCGGACATCCATGCCTGTCTCTTATACACATCTCCGAGCCCACGAGACATTAACAAGGATCGCGTATGCCGTCTTCTGCTTGAAAAATGGGGGGGGGGGGGGGGGGGGGGGGGGGGGGGGGGGGGGGGGGGGGGGGGGGGGGGGGGGGGGGGGGGGGGGGGGGGGGGGGGGGGGGGGGGGGGGGGGGGG
>NZ_JAELTZ010000229.1:0-301 GCF_016429115.1 Aquitalea sp. ASV15
CCCCCCCCCCCCCCCCCCCCCCCCCCCCCCCCCCCCCCCCCCCCCCCCCCCCCCCCCCCCCCCCCCCCCCCCCCCCCCCCCCCCCCCCCCCCCCCCCCCCCCCTTTTCACGCCGAAGACGGCATACGAGATCCTTGTTAATGTCTCGTGGGCTCGGAGATGTGTATAAGAGACAGCCCAGGTGGATGGCAGCGGCAACTGGACGGCCAGCAGCGCCAACCTGAGTGGTCTGGCGGACGGGGCCATCACCGTCAAGGCCGACGTCACCAGCGTGGCCGGCAACCCGGCCAGCGCCAGCGTCA
>NZ_JAELTZ010000032.1:0-47420 GCF_016429115.1 Aquitalea sp. ASV15
CCGCTGGTGCTGCGCGTGCTGTGCAGCACCCTGCTGCTGACGCCGGCCATGGTGTTCTGCTTCATCCCGCTGTGCAGCCGCCTGCTGCGCAACTGGCTGCAAGGCAAGAGCCAGCGCGCGCCAGCACTGGCCGGGGAACACTGAACCACCGCGGCAGGGGATTGCGCCGGCCGGTTTTTCTCAGCATTTATTGTGCAAAACGGTCGGAAACAGCGATGACCTCGTTTATGATAAGGCTATCGCTCGCAAGAGCAGCTTACTGATCGAAAGCCCCGCCGATGAACGCCCCCTGGCACAGCCCGCTGGATAGCGGACAGCTGGAAATGCAATTACGTCAATGGCAATCCAGCCATCCCGGCCAGCAATTGCTGGCGCTGGTAGCAGAGTCCGATCAACAGCAGCTGCCCCTGCTGCAAACCTGCTGCCTGCATCTGGGCATCGGTCTGGCCGGTGGCATTTTTCCGCGCCTGCTGGACGGTCAGGGCTTTCTGCCCGGCGGGGCCTGGCTGCTGCCCCATGCCTCACCGGCCGATGCCGCCCTGCTTGGCATCCACCCTGACCGTGGAGCGGCCACGGCCGCCCGCCAGATGGCCGACCAGGTGCTGCACATGCTGCAACAATGGCCGGCAACACAGGGCAAGCCCACGCTGTTCATGCTGTTCGACGCCATGCTGCCGGACATTGCCTCCATCCTGGACGAGCTCTACCTGCTGCTGGCCGATCAGGTGTACTACGGCGGCGTGAATGCCGGCAGCGAGAGCTTCCAGCCCATGCCCTGCCTGTTCGATCAGCATCACACCATCGGCCATGGCGTGCTGTGCCTGCTGCTGCCCTCCTCCGCCAATCCGGTGATTGCCCACGGCTATGCCGCACCACAGCAAACCACCTGCGCCACCGCCACCGCCGGCAACCGCATCTTCCAGATCGACTGGCGGCCGGCCTTCGACAGTTACCGGCAGATGGTGCAAGAACAGTTTGGCGCCGAGCTGACCCGGGAAAACTTCTACTCCTTTGGCGTGCACTTTCCGCTGGGGGTGGTGCTGGCCAACCAGCAGGTACTGATCCGCGTGCCGGTGGCACTGGAAGACGACGGTTCGGTGTTCTGCGTGGGCGAGGTACCGGAAAATGCCCTGCTGATCATGCTGCAGGCCCCGTCAGAACCAGGGACTGAGTGCGTGGACAGCATTGTGGCCGACTTGCGCCAGCGCCATGGCGAGATCAGCCAGCAGCCATTGCTGGGCTTTTACTGTGCCGGTCGCAGCATGCACTTCGGGCCGGCGGCGCTGGCGGAAATCAGCCATTTGCAGGCCAGCAGCGCGGCGGCGCCGCTGGTGGGTGCGCTGACGCTGGGTGAAATCGCCAGCCTGCAGGAATGGGGTTATCCGCTGTTTCACAATGCCAGCATCCTGTGCAGCCTGTGGCGGTCGGCATGAACAAGGACCAGTTGCTGGCCGTACTGTACGACCTGTCGCTCACCATCGGGCGCGAGGTGACGGTGGATGCCCTGCTCACCAAGGTGGTACAACGCCTGCTCTACCATACCGGCTGCCCCACCGGGCTGGTGCTCGGCCATCCGCAAGGGCTGGATGCCGGCCATGGCCGTGTGCTGAAGGTGATAGGTGACCATCTGCTGCAACAGCAGCAAGGAGAAGACATCGCCCTGCCGCCGGGCCTGCTGGGCCGCACCATCCGCTCCGACCTTCCCCAGGCACTGCTGCAAGACTTCACCGGCCAGCCGCGCTACCAGTGCGGCCTGCGCCTGCCGCTGGACCCGCAGCACACCATCCTGCTGCTGGCCCCGACACCGCTGCTGCAGCAACTGCCGCTGGAGCATGTTTTTCCACCCGTGCTGGCCAATCTGTCACGCGCCATCAAGCTATGCCAGGACAGCGAACAACTGGCCGAAACCATGCAGCGCGAACGCAATCAGGCCAAGGCCGCGCTCAACCGTGCGCTGCGCTTCAACCAGGCCCTGCTCAAGGCCATTCCCATCGCCGTGTTCTACAAGGATGCGCAGGGGCGCTACCTCGGTTGCAATCCGGCCTTCAGCCGCACCGTGGGCATGCAGGCCGAGGACATCATCGGCAAACTGCCGGCAGAAGTCTGGCCGGCCGAGCTGGCCGCCATGTTCGCCCAGAAAGACAGCGAGCTGATCGCCACCCGCCAGCCACAACTGTTCGAATACATGATAAGCAGCCAGCAAGGCAAGCTGATGGATGTGGTCTACGCCAAGGACCTGTTCTACGACGATGACAACCAGATTGGCGGCATCATCGGCGCCTTCATCGACATCAGCGCGCGCAAGCAGGCGGAAGAATCGCTGCGCCAGTCGCTGATCCAGGCCATCAGCGCCCTGTCCTCGGCCATGGTGCACCGCGACCTGAGCACGGCCGGCCACGAAGTGCGGGTCAGCGACCTGGCCGTGGCCATCGGCCGCCAGCTGCAGCTGGGTGCCGAACAGCTGGAAGGGCTGGGGCTGGCGGCCATGGTGCACGATATCGGCCAGATCCAGATTCCCTCGGAAATCCTCACCCGGCCGCGCCGCCTCAATCATGAAGAATTCGAACTGGTGAAAATGCATGCCGAAGCCGGGCATGAAATCCTCAAGGACATCCACTTCCCCTGGCCGATTGCCGACATCGCCTGGCAGCACCATGAAAACATGGACGGCAGCGGCTACCCGCGCGGCCTCGCCGGCAGCGACATCCTGCTGGAGGCACGCATCATCCATGTCGCCGACAGCATGGAGGCCATGCTGTCGCATCGCCCCTTCCGCCGCCAGCTGGGCCTGGAGCAGGCGATAGCGCAATTGCAACAACACCGTGGCAGCATCTACGACCCGGATGTGGTCGATGCCTGCCTCAGCCTGTTTCTCGAGCAGGGCTACCAGCTACCGGACAGCAAAAGAAAAAACTGATCATGTCCCTCCCCACCGCCCACTCGCCGCTAGGCGCCTGCACGCTGCAGGCGCTGATCCGCCAATTGCCCGACCGCGTCGTGGTCAAGGACCGCAACTCGACCTTCATCGCCTGCAACCAGCGCTTTGCCGATGATCTGGGCCTGAGCGTCGACGCCATCAGCGGCAAAAGCGATTTCGACTTCTTCCCGCCGCAACTGGCTGCGCGCTACCAGGCCGATGATCACCAGGTCATCAGCACGGGCCAGGGCATCACCCTGCAGGAGCCAGGCATGTTCGCCGGCAGCCCCGGCTGGCTGGAAACCAGCAAATCACCGATTTTCGATGCGACTGGCCAGTGCATCGGGCTGACGGTGATCATCCGCGACATCAGCCAGCAGTTGCGCGACATCGACGAAATGCGCCGCCAGTCGTGGGCGGTGCAGGCCAATAGCCGCACCAATCAGGCGCTGGTGCAGGCGCAGGATGAAGGCGAGCTGCTGCAGGCGGTATGCGAGGCCATTGTGGCCGACCAGCGCTATCAGCTGGCACTGATCTGCGGTATCAGCAATGTGCAGCAAAAGCAGCTGCAAGTGCTGGCCTGCGCCGGCAGCGCCCGTGGCTATGCCGAACAGCTGCAGGTCAGCTGGGACGAAAACCAGCCCAGCGGCCGCGGGCCTATCGGCCACTGCATCCGCCTGGGCAGCACGGTCAGCCTGGGCGAACTGCAGCAACAGCCGCAGTTCCAGCCCTGGCAAGCGGCGGTGCGCCAGTTCGGCCTGCAAGCCATCGTCGCCATCCCGCTGGTGGCCGGCCCGGACCTGATCGGCGCGCTGGCGGTATACGCCGGCGAGGCACAATCGTTTGGTCCGGTGGAAGTGCAGGTATTCGAAGAACTCACCCGCAATGTGCAGTTTGGCATCCAGTCGCGGCGTACCCAGGTGGCCTACCAGCAGTCATTGCAGGAGCAGGCCAGCCAGGCGCAGGTGCTGGAAAAGGCACTGGAAAACGCACTGGCCGCCATTGCCTCGGTGCTGGAGCAACGCGACCCCTATACCGCCGGCCACCAGAAGCATGTCGCCGAGCTGGCCGTACTGATCGGACAGGAAATGGGTTTGCCAGCCGAGCAGCTGCGCGGGCTGTACCTGAGCGGGGTGGTGCACGACCTGGGCAAGATCGAGGTGCCGGCGGAAATCCTCAGCAAGCCCAGCCGGCTGCATCCGGTGGAGTTTGCCCTGGTCAAGCGCCATCCGGATGTGGCCTACAACATCCTGAAAAACATCGATTTTCCCTGGCCCATCGCCGACATCATCCGCCAGCATCACGAATTCATGGACGGCTCGGGCTATCCGCTGGGTTTGTGTGGCGACGCCATCCTGCCGGAAGCGCGCATTCTCACCGTGGCCGACATAGTCGAATCCATGTCGTCCGACCGCCCCTACCGCGCGGCCCTGGGCATCGAACAGGCCATTGCCCAGATCCGGCTGATGCGCGGGGTGCAACTGGACCCGCTAGTAGTCGATGCCTGCATCCGCGTACTGGAACGGGGCGCCTTCACCCCGCACCTGCTGTCGCTGGAAGACAATACCTGAGCCGCCAGCCGCCGCGGCACACCTGCCAGGACGGCAAGCAGCCTGCCGCCAGCCCGGACCTGCGACGGCAGCGAGGACGCTTACTGGTAGGACCTGACCGGCTGCAGATGCTGACGCACATTGCCAGTCCAGCCCTTGCTGCCATACAAATTCAGCCGCTGGATCGCCTTGGTCTGCTTGAGCCGGCCAAAATCAAGCTGCGGCAAATCCAGCCATACCGGGCTGATGGATGAGGCCGACAGAAAGCTGTAGCGCAGGTTCTTCATGTCAGCCGTGGTGTTGAAATAGGTTCCCGGACCACGGTTTTCTGCCGGATAGCGCGAATACGGCTCGTAGGTTTTCTCTACCGACACATCGAGTGGATCCGCCATCAGCCCAATCGGCATGGCGACACTGTGCATGATGGATGACAGAAAACCGCGCGCTTCTTCGACATTATCAGGACGCGGCAATGATTTGAGCAGCCAGTTGGCACGCACCAGCCGCGCATCGGCCTGCCAGCCGGTGGGGATGGTCTCTGCATTGGCGGCGGCATATTTCTTTTCCAGCTTGAGCATGCTGTCGTAATCAGGCGGATTGGTCAGCACGGTAAACTTGCGGCCATGATGGATGACGGTTTCGCCATTGACGATTTCGATAATGGCCGAGTCGCCGCTGGCGTCTTCAATGGCTATGTGCTTGGTATCGGATGCATAGTCGATGGGCAGCCGCTTCGGTTCCAGCCGTACCGCGCGGATGGCAGCTACCGCCTCGGCCACGGTGGCGTGATTGTCCAGGATGAAACTGACCCAGTGGCTGCTTTCCAGCACCGGCTTGGCCGGCTTGCCTGGCTGCTGCTTTTCCTCCCCGCCGGTAAAGTACAAGGTATGTGCCACCAGGCCTTTTTCGTTCATGCCGTCCATGGGAAAGACATTGTCGGCATAGACGGCCACGCTGCCATAGCGGGCGGTCCAGCGCGCCGCATGGGGGGCATTGTCACCGGTCGCGCCGACACGGGCGATACCGCGCGGACTCACCACCAGCGTAGGGCTCACCGGCCCGAAAAAATCCAGATTGCGCGAACTGAGCATATAGCCCGGCTGGGTATTCCACAGTACGCGGGTACAGGCATCTGCCGTGCTAAACAGGGTAAGGGTCAGTGAGCTGGCCAGAACGGCCTTGGCAAAAGCAAATGACATGAAAACTCCCGGATTGAGTAGGTATCGCGCACAAATCGTGGCTTGCGATACGGGTGATCAGTCTAGGGAGGGCCCTTCAGGGCGGGCAATGTCATGCAATCCGGTTTGTTCACTGGAAAATTCGCATTCCCGGCAGCCACATGCAGCGCAGCGGAAAAACCGCGACCGGGCAGGGACGCATGCCCTGCCCGCTCAGGCTTGCTGCAAGAAACTGCCGACCTTGCTGGCGGTTACCTTTTGCAGCTGGCAAAGCTGTTGATGGCTCAAGCCCGCGGCACCATGCTGCCGCCTTGCCGTATCCAGCAGGTATTGCAGCAGATGCGCCGCCATGCGGGCATCGGCCAGCGCGCGGTGGGCGCGGCCGGTATCGGGCAAGCCGGCCCAGCGGTTGAGCGTGCCCAGCTTGTGATCCGGTGCCTGCGGCAGCAGCCGCCGCGCCAGTAGCAGGGTACAGGCAAAGTCCTGCCGCCGCTGGCGGCCGAGCAAGCCCAGCTCGTGATCCCAGAACTTGCGGTCGAAGGCGGCATTATGTGCCACCAGCGGGATGTCACCGACAAAGTCGGCCACCTCGGCCATCACCCGCGCCGCTGGCGGTGCCGTGCGCAGCATGGCATTGCTGATGCCGGTCAGGCGCTCGATGTCGGGTGGTACGCGCACCCCGGCATTCATCAGGCTCTGGTAGCTGTCCAGCTCGCGGCCATCCTGCCACAACACCACGGCCACCTCGGTGGCGCGGCTGCCCATGGCGGGCGACAGGCCGCTGGTTTCAAAGTCGATTACGGCGAAACAGGCTGACATGGGCTGGGTTCTTAGTTCAAGGCGGCCTTGGCGGCCTCTTCCGGGCTCAGGCCATCAAAGAACATGTCGGTAAACCACTCGGCATTTTCCTCGATCTGTTGCTGTGCTTCGTCCGGCTTGGCGCCGGCCGCCACGAACAGGGCTTCCACTTCGGCACACCATTGCAGCAGGGCTTCGGTTTCCGGATCCAGCTCGTCGTCTTTGCGTTTGGACATGGTTGATCTTTCAATGAAAAGTAAAAACTGAGGCGGCATTGTACACGCCATCGGCAAGGTTCTGGCTGAGGTCTGCGGGATATTGCTAGAATCCGCCATCTCCATCTTGCGGAAAATCCTCATGAGCACCCTTGTTGATGTCGATCTGGCCAAATGCTATCGCCTGCTGAACCACGGCCCCACCGTGCTGGTATCCAGCGCTCATGGCAGCCAGCGCAATGTGATGGCCGCCGCCTGGGCCATGCCGCTGGACTTCTCCCCACCCAAGGTATTGGTGGTGGTCGACAAGGCCACCCATACCCGTGAACTGATGGAAGCCTCCGGCGAATTCGTGCTGAACGTCCCCTGCCGGGCACAGGCCGGGCAAGTGCTCAAGGCGGGCAGCATCAGTGGCAAGGAGGTGGACAAGTTTGCGGCCTGCGGCCTGGAGCCGGTGGCTGGCAAGCAGGTGGCTGCGCCGCATGTGGCGGGCTGCATTGCCTATCTGGAATGCCGCATCATCAGCGAGCCGCATAATCAGCAGCAATATGATCTGTTTATCGGCGAAGTTGTATTCGCCAGGGCCGATCCGGCGGTGTGGCACGATGGCCATTGGCAGTTTGACGGCCACGATGACAAGCGCAGCCTGCACTATATTGCCGGCGGCAGCTTTTTCAGTATCGGCGAGCAATTCAGCGTCAGCGCCGACCCGGCGGCGGATTGAAACAGGCCGCCGTAGCGGCGGCCTGTTTCGGCTGGTTCAGGCATAGCTGACGATGCCCTGACGCTGCCGCGGCAAGGCGGCGCCAGGCTGCGGCAGCGTTTGGGTCGGCGGCTTCAGCGCACTTGCTGCACAAAGCTGTCGAAAGCCTCTACCAGCCGTTCGACATCGGCCGTCGTGGTCTGCGGGCACACCAGCAACATATTGTGGAAAGGGGTGATCAGCAGACCGCGGTTAAGCAGGTAGAGATGGATGATGTGCTCCATATCGCTATCCAGAATGGCATCGGCCTCGCTGCCATTGCGCGGCGGGGTGGCGGTGAACTGGAACTCGGTACGCGCCCCCACCTGGGTGACACACCACGGCAGCTGATGGCGGGCGATGACGGCACGCAGCCCCTCGGCCAACTGGCCGGCCAGGGCAAACATGTGGGCATACGCCTGTTCGGTCATCACCTCGGCCAGATTGGCACGCATCGCGGCCATGGCCAGCATGTTGGCGGTCAGCGTGGTGCCGATGCCGCTATGCCCCGGTACCGCCTCGCGCTTGGCCTGCTGCGCCCGCTCGGCCATTTCCGCAGAAAAACCGTATACCGCGCACGGTACCCCGCCGCCCATGGGCTTGCCCAGCACCATCATGTCCGGTGTCAGGCCATGGGCGCGGCTATAGCCACCCATGCCGGTGCTGATGGTATGGGTTTCATCCATGATCAGCAGCGTGCCGTAACGGCGGCACAGCGCTTGTGCCGCTTCCCAGTAGCCGGGATCGGGCAGCACCATGCCGATATTGGTCATGGCCGGTTCTGCCAGCAGGCAGGCCACCTGCCCGTCCTGTAGCGCCGCTTCCAGCGCGGCCAGATCATTGAATTCCACCACGCGGGTGTATTGCGTCAGGTCGTAGACCTGCCCCAGCAGGCTGGCGCGCTGCACCGGCTTGCCATCCACCAGGTCGACAAACACATCGTCAATGGTGCCGTGGTAGCAGCCATTGAATACCAGCAATTGCTGGCGGCCGGTGGCGGCCCGCGCCCAGCGCAGGGCAAAGCGGTTGGCGTCGGTGGCGGTCATGGCAAACTGCCAGTACGGCAAGCCAAAGCGGCGCGCCAGCTCGCTGGCCACCCAGACCGCATCTTCCGACGGCAGCATGGTGGTGATGCCGCGCGCGGCCTGCGCCGCCACCGCCTTGGCCACCGGCGCCGGGCCGTGACCAAACATGGCGCCGGTATCGCCCAGACAGAAATCGACATACTGATTGCCGTCCACATCCTCAAAGCTGGCACCCTGCGCCTGCTTCACATACAGGGTGAAGGGGGTGGACCAGTCGTCCATCCAGTGTAGCGGCACACCAAACAGCAGATGCTGCCCGGCCTGCTCCGACAGCTGCCGCGATTGCGGCCGCGCCGCGATAAAGCGCTCCCGCTCCTGCGCATGTAGTTGCAGGGCCTTGTCCCAGTTGATGCCGTGTCGTGTAGTCATCCATCTCTCCTTGATCTTGTTCTGTGCGGGCAGCCGCCCGCCATCATGTCATACGTGCAGCTGCAGGTGTTCGCGTTCCCAGGCGGTAATGCCGCGATTGAAGGTTTCGAATTCCTTTTCCTTCACCGCGCAGAAAGCCTGCACAAACTGCTCGCCCAGAATTTCCGACAATTCGGGACTGTCCTGCATCAGCGCCACGGCATCTTCCAGGCTGCGAGGCAGCTCGAAATCCAGATCATAGGCACTGTCGCTCATCGGCTCGCTGGCTTGCAGTTGCTGCACCATGCCCAGATAACCGCAAGCCAGGGTGGCCGCCATCGCCAGATAGGGGTTCACATCCACCCCCGGCACGCGGTTTTCCAGCCTGCGCGCACTGGGGCCGGACGGTGGAATGCGAATGCCGCAGGTACGGTTGTCATAGCCCCAGCGCACATTGATGGGGGCGGCTGCGTGGCGGCTGAGCCGGCGATAGGAATTCACATACGGTGCCAGCATGGGCATCACCAGCGGCAGGTATTTCTGCATGCCGGCAATGTGCTGGAAAAACAGCGGCGTGGCCGTGCCATCGGCTGCCGAAAAGATGTTTTCGCCGCTAGTGCTGTCGACAATGCTCTGGTGGATATGCATGGCACTGCCCGGCTCACCCTCCATCGGCTTGGCCATGAAGGTGGCGAAGATATTGTGCCGATAGGCGGTTTCGCGCACGGCACGCTTGAACAGAAACACCTGATCGGCCAGCTCCATGGCATCACCATGGGCAAAGTTGATCTCCATCTGGCAGGCACCTACCTCATGGATCAGCGTTTCCACATTGAGCTTGGCCTGCTGACAGAAGGTGGACAGCTCCTGGAAGAAGGGATCGAAGTCGTTGACGGCATCGATGGAGAAGGACTGCCGCCCTACTTCAGAACGCCCGGCACGGCCGGTGGGCGGACGCAGGGGTTCGTGCGGATTGCTGTTCTGGCGGATCAGGTAGAACTCCATCTCCGGCGCCACCACCGGCCGCCAGCCACGCTCGGCATACAGCTTGAGCACGCGCCGCAGCACTGCGCGCGGCGAAATGCCAATCGGCTGGCCATCGAAATCCTCGCAATCGTGGATCACCACCGCCACCGGCTCGATGGCCCAGGGCACCAGGCGGATGGACGACGGGTCCGGTACGCACACCATGTCCGGATCATTGGCTCCGACAAAGCGTTCGAATTCGGCAAATTCACCATTGACGGTGATGGTCAGCACCGCCCGCGACATCTTCATGCTGGCCTCTGCCAGAAACAGATCGCGCGGCACAATCTTGCCGCGCGCCACGCCGGTCATGTCGGGAATGACGCATTCCACCTCATGGATATTGTGTTCACGAATGAAGCTGTGCAAATGTTCATGCATGATTTCTCCTTTATGATCATAAATGCAAAAATAGCCTACATTCCAATACCGCACCAACCCGAATGAAATTAAATGTAAATACCGGAATCAAAGCTGAAACGAATCATAGTAAGACAGAGATTCAATGTCAATATTTGATCAAATAAACAAAACAAAGCCAAGCATCACAGCACCGCCACTGCTATGGTATCCTTGTGGCAAACTCCAATACTCACCGACCCGCCAACGATGAAGACTTCAGCCTCCTCCACTCTGCAGGACGAAACCTACACCACGCTGCGCCAATGGCTGTCACTCGGCCGCTGGCTACCTGGCGAACGACTCAAGATCAAACAACTGGCACAGGACATGCAGGTCGGTGAAATGCCGGTGCGCACGGCCCTGCAACGCCTGGTGGCGGAAAAGGCCCTGGCCAACATTCCCAATTGTGGCGTGACCGTCCCGCAACTGAGCCGCACCCAGTTTGATGACATCCTGCAAACCCGCATGCTGCTGGAGGGCGAAGCGGCCGAAAAAGGCGCACGTAATCTGAGCAGCGCCGACTTCAAGTTGCTAGAACAACTGACCGCCACCATGGAACAGGCCATCAAGGAGCACGACGTCAAAGGCTATCTGACGGCCAACGAAGAGTTTCACATCACCCTGTACCGCGCCTCCGGCTCGGCCATGCTGCTGGCCCTGATTGAAAGCGTGTGGCTGCACGTCGGCCCCATCTCCAACCAGCTGCACCAGGACCCGCATGTGTGGAGCATCATGAACGACTGTCATGAAGACATGATGCGCGCCCTGCAACGGCAGGACCCGTCGGCGGTGCGCCGCGCCATCGAGCGCGACCTCTTCAATGCCGGTCAGTACCTGAAAACCCTGTGCAACTGAACAGCATGCTGTCCGCATGAGAAACCGCGCACCGGCCTTTATGCTGCGCACTTAATAAAAAAGCACCGTGCTCATTCCTGAGTAACGGTGCTTTTTTGATTTCTGCAGCCAGGCCAGGCTACGCGCACTGATCGTGCCAACGACAAACTACGAACCAGCCCAGTCCATCAGCTTACTGGCCCGCATCACAGCCCTGGCTAAGCTTGCCGCTGTCGATATCCTGCGTGCTGCATGAGGTCTCTTGGTATTTTCCAGCCTTGAAGGAAAGCTTCACCAAGTAGCACTTGCCACCATGGCATTGCGCCTCCTGAATGTCCTTCAGGCCATTGCTACGACTGTCCAGCAGCTGGAAAGCATCCGAATTGCCGTCGTAGAGAATGTTGTTTCTATCATCGACAATCCAGTGGCAGAAGGTATGTGCGCCATAGAAAGTCCGGAAATACGGGGAAGATTTGGGCCGAACGAAAAGAAAAGTCCTGCCATCCGCAGCCAGGGGAAGCTTGCGGCTGACGAAGAACTGCCGATAGTCGCCGGGCTTGAGGTTTTTCTCTGCCGTTTCCTCGTCGGCCTGCAACTGCAAGTCCGCATCAGAACGGACGATCAAGCCGGCCACTGCCGGAGACACGGCCGCCCAGCCGGTGGTTTGCTCTTCCGTGTAGTTTGCAAAAACGGGACCGGCCAGCGCCGCGCCTGAACACAGCATGAGCAACAAGCCAACAATCTTCATCATCATTCCTTGCCTGCAGTGCTTCACACATGGGCAGCATGCAGTGCGCAGCATCCAGGGCCAGGCTCTTGGCTTGCCTGGCCATACCACAAGCCACTACACGCCGTACCAGGCCATGAATACCTGCACACCCCGCGTCACCCGCTCTTGCAGCAGGCTCAGCTCATCCTCGCTCACCACACCTATCATGAAAGTCTGCTGATACTCAGCCTGTACCAGGGACAGCAAATGCATGGCAGCCACCCAGCCATCCGCCTGGCGCAGCCGCCCGGCGGTCATTTCCGCCTCCAGATAGGCCGCCACCTTGTTCCAACCCTGACGCGGGCCGGCATCATAAAACTGCTGCGCCGCGCCGGCACGCACCAGCTCGCCGACAATGATGCCGCGCATGGCCATCAAATCCGGCCCCAGGATGACCTGCAGGTAGTTTTCGGCAAAAGCCTGCAAGGAGGCAACAATATCCCCGCCCGGCACCAGTCGCGCATAGGCCTGCGACATGCGCTCCTCGGCCAGCATCTTCATCACGCTTAAAAACAGCTCTTCTTTTGATTTGAAATAGCCATACAGCGTGGCCTTGGAGCCACCCACCCGGCTACAGATTTCCGCCATCGACGTAGCCTCGTAGCCACGCTGCAAGAACACTTCCGCCGCCGTCGCCACCATGTGCTGACGGCGTTCTTCGCTTTTTGTACGCATTCACACTCCGAAACAGTACCAAACTGTACAGTTTTTCTTGACGATAAGATTTGTCTGCATTATAACCGTACCGTACCGTACAGTTAAAGACCTTGGCAATATTATGGACACCACATCAAGCATGCGCCGCCGGCACTCCTTGCTGCAACTTTCGCTGCTGGGCAGCCTGTTGCTGACCGGCTGCGCCAGCGTACCAGAACTGGGCCCGGCCGCCCGCAGCAAAACCACTGCCGAACTGGCCAGTCAGCAAAGCCTGCCCGCCAGCACCGCCCGATGGGCCAACAGCAACTGGTGGCAGGAGTATAACGACAGTCAGCTCAATGCCATCATGCAGGAGGCGCTGAGCAACGCCCCCGACCTTGCCGCCGCCCAGGCGCGGCTGGCCAAAGCAGCAGGCCAGGCCGAACAGGCCGGAGCCAGCCGGCTGCCCAGCGCCAGCCTGGACAGCTCGGTCACCAAGCTCAAGCAAAGCTATAACAACGGCATGCCGGTCGCCTATGTGCCACATGGCTATAACAACTCTGCCAGCGTAGAGCTGAACTTCAGCTACGAGTTCGATTTCTGGGGCAAGAACCGCGCCGCAGTAGCCGCCGCCAGCTCGGAACTGGCCGCGGCCGAGGCGGAAGCCGCACAAAGCCGGCTGACCCTGACCAGCGCGATTGCCGCAGCCTATGCCGAACTGGCGCGCCTGTTTGCCGAACAGGATGCGGCCGAGCAGGCACTGGCCGTCCGCCGTCACAGCGTCGAACTGCTGCAACAGCGCTACGACAACGGCCTGGAAACCCTGGGCAGCCTGCGCCAGGCCGAATCGCGCGCCGCCGGGGCCAGTGCCGATCTCAGCGCCGCACGCCAGGCCATTGCCCAGCAGCGCTACAGCCTCGCCGCCCTGATGGGTGCCGGGCCGGATCGCGGGCTGGCCATTGCCCGCCCGCAAGCCAGCCTGCTGGACGCACAGGGCCTGCCCGCCACCTTGCAGGCCGACCTGCTGGGCCGCCGGCCCGACCTGGCGGCCGCCCGCCTGCGCGCCGAAGCCGCCGCCCGCCGCATCGATGTGGCACACGCGGCGTTCTACCCCAATGTCAATCTGTCGGCCTATCTGGGCGTGCAGTCGCTGGGCCTGAGCCTGCTGGGCAAGAGCGGCTCGGATGTGGGCGGCGTCGGCCCGGCCATTTCGCTGCCCATCTTCCGTGGCGGCGCACTGCAAGGCAACTACCGCGTGGCACGCGCCGAATACGACGAAGCCGTGGCCAGCTACAACCAGACCCTGACCCAGGCCCTGCATGATGTCGCCGACGTGATGGCGCAGCAACAGGAACTGGCGCCACAGCTGGAACAGCGCCGCCTGGCACTGCAAACCGCCGAGCAGGCCTATCAGGTCATGCAGAACCGCTACCAGGGCGGCCTGGCCAGTTATCTGGACGTGCTGAATGCCGAAGACAGCGTCATCAGCTGCCGCCGCAGCGCCGCCAGCCTGGAAACCCGCCAGCTATTGCTCGACGTCAACCTGATCAAGGCACTGGGCGGCGGCTATCAGCAAGCCTGAGTCCCCCCGGCCCACACACAGACAAACCGCATACTAGAGAACCATCATGAGTGAAATCAGCCAAACCCTTCCCGCCAGTGCAGCCCCGCAAGCCAGCGACCAGCTGCGCCTGGCCAAACGCAAGAAACTGTTTATCCTGCTCGGCAGCGCCGTCGCCCTTGGCGCAGTGGCAGCCGGCAGCTACTGGACGCTGGTGGCCTCGCACCATGTCAGCACCGACAATGCCTATGTTGCAGCCGAGATCGCCCAGGTCACCCCGGAAGTCAGCGGCACCGTGCGCGAAGTGCTGGCGGTGGACACCCAGGCGGTCAAGCGCGGCGACATTCTCGCCCGTCTGGACGACAGCGATGCCAAGCTGAACCTGGCCCAGGCCGAGGCCGAGCTGGCCCGTGCCGAACGCCGCGTACAAGGCTATCTGGCCAGCGATGAAGGCTTGCAGGCGCAGATCCAGGCGCGCCTTGCCGAGCAGGCGCGCAGCAATGCGCAACTGGCTTCCGCCCGCGCCGACCTGCAACGCGCCGAGCTGGACCTGAAGCGCCGCCAGGCACTGGCCAAGAGTGGCTCGGTATCCGGTGAGGAACTGAGCAATGCGCAAAACGTGTTCAGCACCGCCAGCGCCAGCCTGAGCGCCGCCGAAGCCGCCGCCAAGCAGGCCGAGGCCAATGCCCGCGCCGCGCAGGGCTCGCTCAAGGCCAACCAGACCCTCACCGTCAACACCACGCTAGACAACAACCCCGAAGTGGCACTGGCCCGCGCCAAGCGAGACCAGGCCCGCCTCGACCTGGCGCGCACCGTGATCCGCGCCCCGGTGGATGGCGTGGTGGCCAAGCGCCAGGTGCAAACCGGCCAGCGCGTGCAGTCCGGCACCCAGCTGATGTCGGTAGTGCCGCTGCAGCAGGTGCATGTGGACGCCAACTTCAAGGAAGTACAGCTGGACAAGGTACGCATCGGCCAGCCGGCCACCCTGACTGCCGACCTCTACGGCAGCCGCATCACTTACCACGGCAAGGTGGCCGGCCTGTCCGGCGGTTCCGGTGCCGCGTTTGCCACCATCCCGGCGCAAAACGCCACCGGCAACTGGATCAAGGTGGTACAACGCCTGCCGGTACGCATTGCGCTGGACCCGGCCGAACTGCGCGCCCATCCACTGCAAGTGGGCCTATCGATGGAAGTGACCATCGATACCGCCAGCACCGGCCATAGCGAGTAAGCCATGTCCAGCAGCCCAAACTCCACCGCCCCGCAGCCGCTGCAGGGCAATACCCTGTGGCTGGCCGCCATGGTGCTGGCCGCCGCCAACTTTGTCGCCGTACTGGACACCACCATTGCCAATGTGTCGGTGCCCAATATTGCCGGCGGCCTGGCGGTTTCCTCCAGCCAGGGCACTTATGTGATCACCTCCTACGCCGTGGCCGAAGCCATCACCGTGCCGCTTACCGGCTGGCTGGCCGCCCGGCTGGGGACGGTGCGGCTGTTCATTGGCTCCATGGTGTTGTTCGGCCTGTTTTCCCTGCTGTGCGGCATGGCCGGTTCGCTGGAAACCCTGGTGCTGTTCCGCGTGCTGCAAGGTCTGGCCGGCGGCCCGCTGATGCCGATGTCGCAAACCCTGCTGCTGCGGATTTTCCCCAAGGAGAAAACCGGTGCCGCCATTGGTTTGTGGAGCATGACCACGCTGATCGCGCCCATCATGGGGCCGATCCTGGGTGGGGTGCTGTGCGACCAGGTCAGCTGGCCGTGGATTTTCTGGATCAACGTCCCCATCACCATGCTGTGCGGCTATGCCGGCTGGCAGTTGCTGAAAAGCCAGGAAAGCCTGCGCGAGAAAATCCGCGTCGATGCCGTTGGCCTTGGCTTACTAGTGGTATGGGTGGCGGCACTGCAAATCATGCTGGATGAAGGCAAGAACCTGGACTGGTTCAATTCCGCCGAGATCATCGCACTGGCCGTCACCGCCGCCATCGGCTTTGCCGCCTTCCTGATCTGGGAACTGACCGAGCGTAACCCGGTGGTGAACCTGCGGGTATTCCGCCACCGCGGCTACTGGGCCAGTGTGCTTACCATCTCGCTGGCCTTCGGCTCTTTCTTTGGCGCCACGGTGCTGACCCCGCAATGGCTGCAAAGCTATATGGGCTATACCGCCACCGAAGCCGGCCATGCCACGGCGATGAGCGGCATCCTGGCGGTACTGGTGGCGCCGCTGGTGGCACAGCTGTCCACCCGCGTGGACCCGCGGCCATTGGTATTCATGGGGGTGATGTGGCTGGGCGGCGTCACGCTGTATCGCAGCTTTTCCAGCACCGACATGGGTTTCTGGCAAGTGGCCTTGCCGCTGTTGTTTCAGGGTGTGGGCATGCCCTTCTTCTTCGTGCCGCTCACCGGCCTGGCCATGGCCAGCGTCGAACCGCAGGAAATGGCCGCCGCCGCCGGGCTGATGAGCTTTATGCGCACCCTGTCCGGTGCGTTTGCCACCTCGCTGGTGACCACCGCCTGGGATGACAAGGCCAGCTACAACCATGCCGATCTGGTCGGCAGCCTGGATAGCACGGGCAGCACCTTGCGCACGCTCCACGACAGCGGCCTGAGCATGGATGCCGCCACCGCCCAGCTGGGCCAGATGCTGCAATCGCAAAGCATCATGCTGGCTACCAACCAGATCTTCTGGCTGACCGGTCTGTCCTTTGTGGTGGCTGCCTGCGCCATCTGGCTGGCTCCGCGTCCGACACGGGTGGCCGATACCAGCCAGGCACACTGACACCATCATCCTGCGTGGCAGCCATGGCCTTAGCGTTCTGGCCGCCACGCCATAGGGCACAGATTATCTGCACACAAAAAAAGAAAGCCGGGTATTTACCCGGCTTTCTTTTTGACTGGAACAAAGCGTTTTCGCCCGTTCCGGCAAGTAGGGCTTAGGCTTGCGGAGCAGTACCTTCCGCGTGCGATACCACGGCATCCATTTGCAGCAGCGCATTGCCCGGCAGCGCTGCCACCGCAACAATACGGCGGGCCGGCGTGCCAGTCGGGAAGAAACTGGCGTAAACCGCGTCGACCGCTGCGATATCTTCGATATTCCGGAGGAAGATATTGACCTTGACCACATCAGCCAGCTGGTGACCGATGCTTTCGACAATGGCCTGGATATTCTTCAGGCACTGCGCAGCCTGCTCCTTGACGCCACTGGCCACCAGCGCACCACTGGCAGCATCCAGCGGCAGCTGGGCAGACAGATGGTTGTAATGCGAGAAGGCCACGCTCTGGCTGGACAGCCGGTCTTGCGGCGCGGCCGCCTTGTTATTGGCCTTGATGACGATGCCGTGGCGGTCTTCCACGGCTTGCGGCGGCGTGCCATCACCATGCGATACCACTACTTCGATTTGCACCAGTGCATCCAGCGGCAATGCGGCGGCGGCAATCACGGTACGGGCCGGGAAATAGGCTACGGCACGGGCAATGGCCGAATCCGGGAAAAAGGTCGTATAAACTTCATTGACGGCATCGATATCCGCCAGGTTTTTCAGAAAGACATTAACCTTGACGATATCGTCAAAAGGCACATCAATCTCTTGCAGAATCGCCTTGACGTTTTTCAGGCATTGCGCGGTTTGTTCTTTCACGCCACCTGCTACCAATTGACCGGATAGCGGATCAAGCGGCAATTGCGCCGAGATATTGTTGTAGTGGGAAAAAGCCACGCTCTGGGTCGACAAGGGGCTAAGCGGTGCCTTTGCGCTATTTTTGGCGATTTTCACCAGATCACCGGCTTGCGGTGCATGCGGAATGGTCCCTTCGCCATTGGAAACCAGGGCTTCCACTTGCACCAGTGCGCCCAGCGGCAATGCGGCTACCGCGACGGTGGTCAGCGCCGGACGATAAGCCGGGAAAAAGCTGGCATAGACCTGGTTTACCGCGTCCAGATCAGCAATATTCTTGAGGAAGATGCTGATTCTGACCACATCATCCATGACATGGTCGATGCTTTCGATAATGGCCTGCAGGTTTTTGAAGCACTGTTCAGCCTGCTCGGTGACGCCGCCAGCTACCAATTGGCCGGATAGCGGATCAAGCGGCAATTGCGCCGACAGATTATTGTAATGAGAGAAAGCGGCGGTCTGCGAACAAGGACCCATATTCACAGGAGCATTTGCCGTATTTCTTGCCAGAACTGCGTTATATCCACTCATGTTAATGCTCACCTTTTGTTTATTCAGGGTATGGCGCAGCAAATATTTGCCGATTCTTCATCGGTCATGGCCACGGCTTGCTGGCGGATGTACTGCATTTGTTTTCGCCAATCACAATTGCCTGCTCCGTTAAGAGCAGGCGCAAATAATAATGAATCGATAATATAATGATTCGCTAATATTTAGTCAACACAGTGGCGCTTGATGCAGATCAACAAAACAACCCTTCACCGGAACGCTTTATCACAGGCAATAAAGCCTTGGCTGGCACTGGCCATGACGTGAATATTTTGGGGGCAGCATGGATGGTTTAATGCCGGGAAAACCGCGGTGACAAGGGGCTTGCGCTGGTCAAGCCGGCAGCCAGCACCGGGCAGCCGCCCTGCTGCTGCATTGCAGGCCGGCGCTCATGCCCTGACACAGGGAAAACGGGCAAATCTGCCCGCTGGCCTGCTCAATGGGCGGATCGAGCAAACTGGCGCGGGCTGGCATACCGGCGCCAGCCTATCCGTCAGCGTGAGGCCGCCACGCCGGGCACGGCAAAGCCGGGGGCGTGCTCGGGGTTTTCTGCCCGCGTGATGTAGTCCTGCATCTGCGGACGATAGCGCTGCCATAACTGGCTTAATTCGGCGATGGGTTCACCATCGCTCCAGTCAATGCGCAGGTCGATCACCGGCCATGCCTGGCTGGCCACCAGCTTGAGACCAGCCGCATGGATGGGGCCGGCCTCCCCGCCCGCCGCCACGGCAGTCTGCATAGCCGCCAGCAGGCGATCGGCCAGATGGCCGGAGCTGGCGGCAAAGGCAGCCACCATCTGCTGCGGTATGGAGTCACCATGCAGGATATTGCCACCGGCAAGGCAATCTGCACCGCTGGCGGTGGCGTGGATACCCAGCGCATGCTGGCCGCTAAAGGTGCTACCCTCGCCACGGGCCGGCAGCAGCAATAGCTGCCGCCATTGCAGGTAAGGATCGGCCTGCGCCAGCTGCTGCAGCAAGGCAGCGCCGCGCAATCCGCTGGCCATGGCTTGCAAGGCCAAAGGACCCAGCAGTGGATTGGTGACATTCTGGCTCATCACCGCCCCCACCCCGGCCTGCAGGTGGCAGCAACGGCTGGCGACGGCAATGCTGGATGAAGCCACCGCCACCCCCAGCATGCCGGTTTCCGGGCAGCGCGCCGCGATGGAGAAGGTCATGGCTGATAGCCCTCGGGGATGACGGCGGTGATGTCGATTTCCACCAGCCATTCCGGTCGGGCCAGCGCCGAAATCACCAGCCCGGTGGACACCGGATACACCCCTTTCAGCCACTTGCCCACGATCTGGTACACCGTTTCGCGATAAAGGGTGTCCACCAGGTAAATGACGATCTTGCACACGTGATCCAGACAGCTGCCCGACTCCTCCAGCAGCATTTTCACATTGGCCATGGCTTTTTCAGTCTGGACGGCGACATCGCCGATGCCCACCGATTCGCGCGTGTCCAGATCCTGGCCGATCTGCCCGCGCAGAAAGACGATATTGCCGGCCACCACGGCCTGACACAGATCATTGTCGAGCTTTTGTTCCGGATAGGTTTCTTTGGTATTGAAGGGACGAATGCGCTTGTGAACCATATTTCACCTCCTTGCAGTGGATGACGGGCTGGCGGGCCAGCCCGGATGTGTCTGATTGGCCGGGCTGTTGTTTCAGGCCGGTGCGGTGGCAGGCTGAGCCGCCGCCACCTGATACGCCTGGTATTTGCGCTGGGTGGCGATGTGGTCGGCGATGAACTTGGCATCGTGCCAGACGCCCCAGATAAAGCTGGAACCACGGCGCGACAGCCAGGGCAGGCCAAGAAAGTACACGCCGGGCTCGGCGGAGATGCCACGCTGGTGCAAGGGCTTGCCCTTGTCATCGAAGGTATCGACCTGCAGCCAGCTGTAGTCGACGGCAAAACCGGTGGCCCAGATAACCGTGGTGATGCCAGCGGCGACCAGATCCAGCTCGAGCAGCGGATGACTGACACAGGCCGGGTCCGGCCCGATCAGGCGCGCTTGCGGCTCGGGCGGCAGGTCCAGCCCGTTGCGCTCGATATAGGCATCGGCGGCATCCAGCAGCGCCAGGTAATTGGCATCGCCGGCTGCGATATTGGCCGCCAGATCCGGCTGGAAGCGCAGCACACCCTGCGCGTAGTCGCGGGTCATCCCCAGCAGGGTAATGCCCTGCTCGGCCAGCCGGCGAAAATCCACCGTATGCCCACCGCGCGCACCGCTGACGGCAATGGTGACATGCTCGCGCCCCGGCTGGACTTTCTGCGCATCCCACTCGCCCAGCACACCCAGCCACCAGCAAAAATCGCGCTG
This sequence comes from Aquitalea sp. ASV15, assembly GCF_016429115.1. NCBI lineage: Bacteria > Pseudomonadati > Pseudomonadota > Betaproteobacteria > Neisseriales > Chromobacteriaceae > Aquitalea > Aquitalea sp. ASV15. Next base: position 20,604 of record NZ_JAELTZ010000032.1, read on the forward strand.
GCGATAGCTGCGGGGCGGCCGGTCATGCGGGCCAACCGACAGATAGACTTTTCTGTTGGCGCGGTGCAGTTCGTCGGCAATCTGCACGCCGGAAGAACCCGAACCCACCACCAGCACCGCTCCCGCCGGCAGTTGCTGCGGATTGCGATAGGCCGCGGAATGCAGCTGGGTAATGCCCGGCTGCTCGGGCAGGATGGGTGGAATCAGCGGCCGCTGGAAAGGGCCGGTGGCGGCCACCACGCGCTGTGCTTCGATCAGGCCGGCACTGGTTTCCACGGTAAAGCCCGGACGGCCGCTATTGCGCGTCACCCGCGTCACCTCCACCCCTGTGCGGATGGGTGCCTTGAAATGGCGTGCATAGGCTTCCAGGTAATCCGCCACCTGCTCTTTTGCCGCAAAGGCATCCGCTGCCACATCCGCAATCGCCAGCCCGGGAAAACGGTCGTGCCAGGCCGGGCCATTGCACACCAGTGAATCCCAGCGCTGGGAGCGCCAGCGTTCGGCTATGCGCTGGCGCTCCAGCACCAGATGCGGCACGTCCAGCTGGCTCAGGTGTTCGCTCAGGGCGATGCCGGCCTGGCCGGCGCCGATGACCAGCGTGTCTGTCTTTTCCATCACCATCGTTGTCTCCTCCCCTGTGTATGCTCCGCCGCCGGCAGCAAAGGGCCGCGACGGGAATGCCGGGCGGCTCGGGTGGCGCGCCGGCCTGACCACTGCAGTCTAGGGAAAGGCTCTGGATACGGAAAATATATATATTGTCTCTATTGAATAATTTTAATTGATGCAAAACAGGTGACCCGGGCAGCGCCTGCAGGCCAGGCCGCCAATGTAAATTTTCATCAAGTTGGTGCTGTTGCCGGTGGCAGTGGCGGCCAGTCACGGTAAAGTCGCGCTGCGCATGAAATGCGCCAGACCTGCTGCCAGCGCGTGCTCTGCGGCGCAGGCCGTGCACGCTTGTCACTGCCTGACGAAGAATGCCGCAGGCCAAGGGGCAAGCGCGCCATGCCGCGCAGTGCTGCACCCACGCGCCAGCCGCCACCGTAAAAGAGCGTTAACCGGCCCTAGCCAAGGCAAGCCATGAACAAGACTGTGATTTCTCTTTTGCTGGGCAGCTTGCTCAGCGCCTGCGCCAGCCACGCCCCGGCCTTGCCGGATGGCCCGGCCGGCCCCATCCGCAAGGAAACCGGGCAAGCGGATTGTCCGGATTGCAGCAAAATCATCACTTACCGCGCCGAACGCAGCTTTGGGGCAGAACAGCAGACTGGCGATGCCCGCTTCAGGGGCAGGCTCAGCGCCAGGGCCAGCTTGCTGGCCAGCAATCACAGTGCCAACGGCGATTATGTCTACCGGCTGGCGCTGGACATCACGGCCAGCGGCAACTACCTGGCAGTGACACCGCTGGCCGCGCGCAATCAGCCGTTGGCCCAGGTGCAGCAGCAGGATGCCGAACAACTGCATGTATGGTGGCAGGATGGTGCCGGGCGCCGGCGCATGCTGCTGCTGAGCGCTTACTCGCGCAGCCAGCCGCTACAGGATTTCCAGTGCCGGGCCACGCCGGGAGAGGGCTACTGCAGCTGGAAGCAGTATGTCGAGCTGCCAGCGGCTGCCGTTGCCGAGGCAATACGGCTGCAAGCCCCGCTGCGGCTATTCGTGGGCAGCACGCACAGCAACACCGTGTATGGCATGCGCAGCTTCAACAACAAGCCGTCAGCATCGGTGGTGACCCAGTACAAGGGGGTTAGCGTGGAGATGCCGGCACCGCATGTGCTGGGCTTCAGCCAGGCCATGCAGACACTGGATATTGAAATAAACCAGTAAGAGCGGCTGACAAAATAGCGTGGCGACCCTGGGCAAGACGCGCCGACGCAGACAGTACAAAGAGCACGGCAAGGAGGCGCAAGGCAGCCGCAGGGTTTGTATTAGTGGCGCTGAATCAGGTCCCGCGCTCAGGGCAGCCAGCCGGCCAGCGGCGTCAGGTCCAGATGCTGCTGCAGCATGTCGGCCAGCCGTTCGATATGCGCTTCGCGGATGGCCGGGTAGTCCAGCGGCTGTGGCGCGGCCAGCCCGGCCCATGCCAGCAGGGCGGTCAGGCTGGCCGGTTGATCGAACACGCCGTGCAGATAGGTGGCCAGAATCTGACCATCGGCGCTGATGGCCCCGTCGCAGCGGCCATCCTCCAGCCGCACCGCAGGCTGTTGCAATGCCCTGCCCGTGCTGACTCCCATATGGATTTCATAGCCGCTCACCGCGGCGCCAGCCAGCGTCAGCTGGCCGTTCACCCGCGTCAGCTGCTTGTGCGCGGCCAGCGTGGTTTCCATTTCCAGCCAGCCCAGGCCCGCACTGCTGCCCGCCTCGCCTTCCAGCCCCAGCGGGTCGTGCAGCTGCTGTCCCAGCATTTGCAGGCCGCCGCAAATGCCGATCAGCTTGCCGCCATAACGCAGGTGACGGGCAATGGCCGCCTCCCAGCCCGCGGCGCGCAGGCTGGCCAGATCAGCCCGCACGCTCTTGCTGCCGGGCAGGATGATCAGGTCAGCCGGGGGCAAGGGCTGGCCGGGCTTGACCAGCAGCAGTTCCACTTGCGGATGCAGGCGTAGCGGGTCGAAATCGGTATGGTTGCTGATGCGCGGCAGCACCGGCACCACCACGCGCAGCGTCTGCTGCGGGGTCTGCTCGTCTTGCGGACGATTGAGCGCCAGGCTGTCTTCCGCCTCGATATGCAGGCCGTTGAGATAAGGCAGCACGCCCAGCACCGGCTTGCCGGTGCGTTGCTCCACCCACTCCACGCCGGACTGCAACAGCGCCGGGTCGCCACGGAAGCGGTTGATCACCAGTCCCACCACCCGCGCGCGCTCGCTGTCGGACAGCAATTCCAGCGTCCCCACCAGATGGGCAAACACCCCGCCGCGTTCGATATCCGCTACCAGCAGCACCGGGCAGTCCACCGCCTCGGCAAAGCCCATATTGGCGATATCCCCCTCGCGCAGATTGATTTCCGCCGGGCTGCCCGCCCCTTCCACCACGATGCACTGGTATTGCGTGGCCAGCCGCGCGTGCGACTGCAACACCGCCTGCATCGCAACCGGTTTGTAGGCGTGGTAGGACACCGCGTCCATATTGCCCACCGCCCGCCCCTGGATGATGAGCTGGGAACCGGTATGGCTATTGGGCTTGAGCAGCACCGGGTTCATGTCGGTATGCGGCTCCACGCCACAGGCCAGCGCCTGCACCGCTTGCGAGCGGCCAATCTCGCCGCCATCCACCGTCACCGCACTGTTCAGCGCCATGTTCTGCGGCTTGAACGGGGCCACGCGCAGGCCGCGCCGCGCCAGCAAACGGCACAGGCCGGTGGCAAAGGTGCTCTTGCCGGCATCCGAAGTGGTGCCCTGAATCATGATGGTTTTGGCGGTCATGCTTTTCTCCGGCGCGCATTTTTTCGGGAAGCCCCCTAAAATGGCGCTCTTCCACGGTAGGACAGCGCACTAAGCGACTGTCGTGAAACCGGCGATTATATAGGCGCGTGACGTGATTTCAGCTGTATTTCTGTTGTTGGCCGTGGTGCTGGACCGCCTGCTGGGCGAACCGCGCCGTTGGCATCCGCTGGTGGGCTATGGCTATCTGGTGCGCAAGGTGGAGCATGCCCTTTACCCGGCCACACCTCAGGCCGAACCGGTATGGCGCATGCGTTTGCGCGGCGTGCTGGGCATCAGCCTGTTGCTGCTGCCGTTGACCGGCCTCGCCTGCTGGCTCGCGCGCCTGCCGTGGCTGGGCCAACTGGCCTCGGTCTTGTTGCTGTACCTCGCCATTGGCGCACAAAGCCTGCGCGAACATGCCCAGGCGGTGCTGGATGCGCTGCGCGCCGGCGACCTGCCGCTGGCCCGCTACAAGGTGTCGATGATCGTCAGCCGCAACACCAGCGAACTGGACGAAACCGCCGTGGCACGCGCTACCATCGAATCGGTGCTGGAAAACGGCAGCGATGCCATTTTTGCCGCCGTATTCTGGTTTTTGCTGCTGGGCGCACCGGGCGTGGTGCTGTACCGCGCCGCCAATACCCTGGACGCCATGTGGGGCTACCGCAACGAACGCTTTTTGCACTTTGGCTGGGCCGCCGCGCGCTTTGACGATGTGCTCAACCTGATTCCCGCCCGCCTCACCGCGCTGACTTACATCCTGCTGGGCCATACCCGTCAGGGCTGGCAATGCTGGCGCGCCCAGGCCCCCAGCTGGTACAGCCCCAATGCCGGCCCGGTGATGGCCGCCGGTGCCGGGGCGCTGGGCGTGCTGCTGGGCGGCGCGGCCAGCTATCACGGCAAGCTGAAGCAACGCCCCACCCTTGGCCTGCAACGCCCGCCGGTGGCCGAGGACATCGCCCGCGCCATCGCCCTGGTAGAGCGCAGCCTGTGGCTATGGGTGGCGCTGGCCTTGCTGGCTGGCTGGCTCAACTGGAGTTTTTCTCATGCTTGAACACGGTGGAGGCATCCTGCGTGCCGCAGCACAATACGGCATTGCAGTGGAAAACTGGCTGGACCTGTCCACCGGGCTGAACCCGCAAGGCTGGCCGGTGCCAGCCATCAGCCCGCGCAGCTGGCAACGCCTGCCGGAGGATAATGACGGCCTGGAACAAGCCGCGGCGGATTACTACGGCAGCCCGCTGCTGCTGCCGGTGGCCGGTTCCCAGCCGGCCATCCAGCTGCTGCCCACGCTGCGCCCACCCTGCCGGGTGGGCATGCTGCCGCTGTGTTATGCCGAACACCCCTGGCACTGGGCGCAGCACGGCCACACGCTCAGCTGTCATGCGCCCGAGGACATCGACACGGCGCTTGATGAGCTGGACGTACTGCTGCTATGCCACCCCAACAACCCCACCGGCACCACCTTTGCCCGCGAGCAGTTGCAGGACTGGCGCGCCCGGCTGGCCAGCCGCGGCGGCTGGCTGATCATTGACGAAGCCTTCATGGATGCCACACCGGAACACAGCCTGCTGGGGGATGTGGGCCTGCCGGGGCTGATCGTGCTGCGTTCCATCGGCAAGTTCTTTGGCCTGGCCGGGGCGCGGGTGGGTTTTGTGTTTGCCTGGCCCGCCCTGCTGCAACAGCTGGCCGAGGCCATCGGCCCGTGGAGCATCAACGGCCCGGCGCGTGAGGTGGTGAAGCTGGCCTTGCAGGACCATGCCTGGCAACTGGCAATGCGCGGGCAACTGGCCGTCGACAGCCAGCGCCTGCAGCAGCTATTGCAAGACTACGGCCTGACTCCGGCAGGCGGCAGCCGCCTGTTCCAGTGGCTGCACGGGGCGCATTGCCCGGCCTTGTTCGACTTTCTGGCCAGCCGCGGCATTCTGGTACGGCAGTTTGCCGACGGCCCCAGCCTGCGCTTTGGTTTACCGCCCGACGAGGCCGGCTGGCAGCGACTGGAAACCGCACTGACACAATGGGAAAGGCTTTGAAAATCAAGCCGCAGAATTCCCATTTACCCTGTTGTCACGTATCATGCGCGCTTCAATGACGGTGCCCCGCCAGGGGTGAAACGGGAATGCGGTGAGACACCGCAGCTGCCCCCGCAACTGTAAGCGACGAGTCCGCATCACGATGCCACCGGGGCCAACCGGGAAGGCGATGCCGGGTAAAGAAGCGCGAGCCAGGAGACCGGCCGTCATCCGTGTCGACGCGGGCTGAATCCGGGCGGGGTGTACCGGGGGAATGCACCGTGCCGCCCATTGCCGGCGCGCCGTGCCCTCGCCTGCGGCGACCTATCGTCAGCAGGGGCCGCCATGAATTCATCCAGCCAGCCGATACCGGCACACCACGCCAGCCTGTCGGGGTCCCGCCAATGAGACAGCACTATCGCCATGTGCTGATGTGCACCGGCCCGCGCTGTACCGAAAACGGCCAGCAGGCCGAGGTCATGTTCAAGCAACTGGGCCAGGCGATTGACGCCTGCGAGGGCCTCAAGGTGAAACGCACACGCAGCCATTGTTTTGCCGTGTGCAAGCAAGGCCCCATCATGGTGGTGTATCCGGAAGGCGTGTGGTATCGCAAGGTGGATGCCAGCGCGGTACAGCGCATTGTCAGCGAGCACCTGCAAGGTGGCGTGCCGGTGGAGCCGCTGATTTTCCATCGTCTGGGCTCGGGTGATGTCAACACGGAAAGCCCGCAATGACGCATGACAATACTGGCGGCATCGTGCTGCTGAGCCATGCCGGTACCGACCTCACCGCGCTGGGCCGTGTGCACTGGCCGCGGGATTTCAGCCCGGTGGCGGGCATCGCCCTGCAACAGATCAGCGATGAAAACCAGATGCAGCAGCTACTGGACGGGCCGCTGTCCAGCGCCCGCATCCTGCTGCTGCGCGTACTGGGCCGGGTGCAGGCCATTCCCGCTTTCGATCTGCTGCGCCAGCAAGCCATCGCCCGCCGTCAGGCACTGATCGTGCTGAGCGGCACCGGCGAACCAGACCCGGAACTGGCCGCACTCAGCACCGTCCCCCCGGCAATCCAGCAGGATGCCAATGCCTATCTACAAGCCGGTGGCAGCAGCAATATGGCGCAGCTGATGCGCTATCTGTCCGACCGCCTGCTGCTGACCGGCCACGGCTACCTGCCGCCAGCTGCACTGCCGGAACACGGTCTGTATCACCCGGAACTGTCCGACGGCTGCAGCCTGGATGACTGGTGTGAAATTCGCCAGCCCGGCTGGCCCACGGTGGCCATCAGCTTCTACCGCGCCCACTGGCTGAGCGGCAACACCCGCTTCATCGACCTGCTGGTGGACATGCTGGCCGAGCGGCAGATCAACGCGCTGCCGCTGTTTACCTCCTCGCTGCGCAGCCAGGATGAGCAGGGCCTGCCGGCAGCGCTGCAATGGCTGCGCGACCCACGTGCCGGTGAGCCCTGTGTGCTGATCAACACCACCTCCTTTGCCATGGGCGAAGTCAATGCCGAGGGCGCCACCCAGGCCAGCTGGGCAGTAGAAGCTTTCGAACAACTGGACATCCCGGTGCTGCAAGCCATCACCAGCAGCATGACCCAGGCGCAGTGGGAAGCATCCGAGCGCGGGCTGAACCCGCTGGATACCGCCATGAATGTGGCGCTGCCGGAATTCGACGGCCGCATCATCGGCGTGCCGGTATCGTTCAAGCCGGAAAACCCGGCCAGCAGCGACTACCAGCCACTGCCGGACCGCATGCGCCGTCTGGCCGGCATTGCCGCCCGGCTGGCGCGGCTCAAGCACACCCCGGCTGCCGACAAGCGGGTCGCCTTCATCTTTACCAACTCCAACAGCAAGGCCTCGCAAGTGGGCAATGCGGTGGGGCTGGACTCCGCCGCCTCGCTGTATGCGCTATTGCAGGCGATGCAGGCCAATGGCTATAGCATCAATACCCTGCCGGACAGCAGCGACGCGCTGATGCACAGCCTGATCGACCGTGGCTGTTACGACACCGACTACCTGAGTGCCGATCAACTGCGCCAGGCTGTGGCCCGCGTGCCGCTGGCGCGCTACCAGCAATGGTTTGCTGAACTGCCCACCCCGCTGCAACAGCGCATGCAGGAGCGCTGGGGCGCAGCGCCGGGTACGGCTTATGTCGATGGCGACCAGCTGGTATTTGCCGGCATGGAGCTGGGCAATGCCTTTGTCGCGCTGCAACCGCCGCGTGGCTATGGCATGGACCCGGACGCCATTTACCACACGCCGGACCTGCCGCCCACCCATCACTATTACGCGCTGTACTGCTGGCTGCGCGACGAATGGCAGGCCGATGCCATTGTCCACGTCGGCAAACACGGCACGCTGGAATGGCTGCCGGGCAAGGGCGTGGGCGTGTCGGAACACTGTTTCCCCGACGCACTGCTGGGCGACATGCCCATGTTCTACCCCTTCATCCTGAACGATCCGGGCGAAGGCTCGCAGGCCAAACGCCGCGCCCATTCGGTGATCATCGACCACCTGACCCCGCCGATGACCACCGCCGACACCTACGGCCCGCTGGCCCAGCTCACCCAGCTGGTGGACGAGTACTACCAGGTGGAAATGCTGGACCCGAACAAGCTGCCGCTGTTGCAACAGCAAATCTGGGACCTGATCAAGGAAGCAAAGCTGGACAGCGACCTGGCCGCCATGCTGGGGCACGACCATCATCACCATGATGAACATGAACAGGGTCACCATCATCACGACCACCATGACGAACATGATCATGACCATGCCCACCCGCATGCACCCAAGGCAGCACCAGCGGGCTATCGCCTGAGCCAGCCAGCCAAAGCCGGGAAAGCAAAGCCTGCCAAGGCAGCAGGCATGCAGTTCCGCCCGGTGGCCAAGGGCGCAGCGCACAGCCACGGCGCGCATGATCATCACCATCATAATGATCATGAGCACGGCCACCACCATCACGCTCACGATGAGCATGACCACGACCATGCCCACGAGTGGGACACCACGCTGAATGCCGACGGCGTGCCGCTGACGCTGGCCAGGATGGAGGGCGTGGACGTGGCCCACCTGATCGAGGACATCGACGGCTATCTGTGCGAACTGGGCGCGGCACAAATCCGCGACGGCCTGCACATTCTCGGTCAGGCCCCGCAGGGCGAGGCGCTGGTGGACATGCTGTGCGCCCTCACCCGCCTGCCCAATCTGGCCGTGCCCAGCCTGCCCGCCAGCGTGGCGCAAGCCCTGGGTGTGGACTGGGAGGCATTGCAGAACGAAAAGGGCCGCCGGCTTGAAAACGTGCCCGCCCCGCTGGAAATGAGCAGCCCACAGTTGCTGCACACCCGCAGCGATGCCATCGACCACATCAATCAGCTGGCCCGCCAACTGGTGGCGCGCTTGCTGGCCCCGGTCAGCTCACCGCTGCCCGCCATCATTGCCGCCGTACTGCCGCAGGCCGGTGACAGCCAGGCCCTGCAACAGGTGCTGGCCTATATCCAGCGCGAACTGCTGCCCAATCTGGCGCGCACCCACGAAGAAATCGACAACCTGCTGCGCGGTCTGGCTGGTGGCTATGTGCCAGCAGGCCCCAGCGGCGCGCCCACCCGTGGCATGGCGCACATCCTGCCTACCGGACGCAATTTCTACTCGGTGGACCCGCGCGGCCTGCCCTCGCAAGCCGCCTGGCAGGTGGGCAGCCAGCTGGCCAATGAAATGCTGGCGCGCCATCGCAAGGAAACCGGCAGCTATCCGGAATCGGTCAGCATCAGCGTGTGGGGCACCAGCGCCATGCGCACCCATGGCGACGATATTGCCGAAATCCTCGCCCTGCTGGGCGTACGTCCGCGCTGGCAGGCCGAAAGCCGCCGCGTGGCCGGCATCGAGGTGATTCCGCTCTCCGAGCTGGGCCGCCCGCGCATTGACGTGACGGTGCGCATCAGCGGCTTTTTCCGCGATGCCTTCCCGCAGCTGATTGCGCTGGTGGACGACGCAGTGCAAGCGGTGGCCATGCTGGACGAAGACCCGGCCGACAACTACCTGCGCAAGCATTATCTGGACGACATGCGCCAGCAGTTGCTGCAAGCCCTGCCCGACCAAGCCGCCGAACCGGCGCTGCTGCGCATCTTCGGCGCCAAGCCCGGCAGCTACGGTGCCGGTATTCTGCCCTTGATCAACGAGCAGAACTGGCAGACCGACGCCGACTTCGCCACCGCCTACCTCAACTGGGGCGGCTATGCCTATGGCCGTCAAGTACAAGGGGCGGATGCGCGCGACGCGCTGCGCCATCGCCTGTCCGGCGTGGAAGTGGCGCTGCACAATCAGGACAATCGCGAACACGACATCTTCGACAGCGACGACTACCTGCAGTACCACGGCGGCATGATTGCCACCATCCGCAGCCTGACCGGCCGCCAGCCGCGCGCCTTCTTTGGCGACAGCCATAACCCGGACCAGCCCCAAGTACGCGGGCTGAAGGAAGAAGTGCTGCGCGTGTTCCGCTCGCGCGTGGCCAACCCCAAGTGGATTGCCAGCATCCAGCAGCACGGCTACAAGGGCGGGCTGGAACTGACTGCCACCGTGGACTACCTGTTCGGCTACGATGCCACCGCCCATGTGGTGGACGACTGGGTCTACGAGGAACTGGCCGCCCGCTACGCACTGGACCCGGCCATGCAGCAGTTTTTTGCCGACAGCAACCCGTGGGCGCTCAATGCCATCAGCGAACGCCTGCTGGAAGCCGCCCAGCGCCAGCTGTGGCAAGAGCCCAAGCCAGAGACGCTGGCCGCGCTGCAACAACTGCATCTGAATAGCGAAGCCATGCTCGAAGCGCGTGGCGAACATCCGCAAGGCCGCTCATGAAACAGATTTATCCGTTTGCCGCCATCGTCGGTCAGGAACAACTGAAACAGGCGCTGCTGCTGTGCGCGGTGGACCCCAGCATAGGCGGCGTGCTGATCCGTGGTGACAAGGGAAGTGCCAAGAGCACCGCCGCCCGCGGGCTGGCGGCCATTTTGCCGCCCATCCGCCGCGTGCCCGGCTGCGCCTTCAACTGCGACCCGGCCTCCCCCTTGGCCGAATGCAGCTGCTGTCAGGGCGAACACGCGGTGGCGGAAGACGCTGCCGTGCCCTTCGTCAACCTGCCGCTGGGCGCCAGCGAAGACCGCGTGCTGGGCAGCCTGGACTTTGAACAGGCGCTCAAGCAGGCCCGCCAGGCCTTCAAGCCCGGCCTGCTGGCCAATGCCCACCGTGGCCTGCTGTACATCGACGAAGTGAACCTGCTGGCCGACCATCTGGTGGACGTGCTGCTGGATGTGGCCGCCATGGGCGTCAACACCGTGCAGCGCGAAGGCCTGTCCATCAGCCACCCGGCACGCATCACCTTGCTGGGCACCATGAACCAGGAAGAAGGCGAGCTGCGCCCGCAACTGCTGGACCGCTTCGGCCTGATGGTGGACGTGGCCGCCCCGCGCGATGCTGCCATCCGCAGCGAGGTAGTACGCCGCCGTCTGGCCTTCGAAGCCGACCCACAGGCTTTTGCCGCCCGCTGGCAGGCCGAGGGCAGCGCGCTGCAGGAGCAGATTCGTCAGGCCCAGGCCATGCTGGCCACAGTGACGGTAAGCGAGCACCTGTTCGACTTTATCAGCCAGCTGTGCTGCGAATTCGAAGTGGCCAGCCTGCGCGCTGACATCGTGCTGCACAAGGCCGCCCGCGCACTGGCCGCGCTGGATGGCCGGGCGCAGGTCAGCGCCGAAGACATCCGCACCGCCGCCATGCTGGTGCTGCCGCACCGCCGCCGCCGCAAGCCTTTCGAGCAAAGCGGGCTGGATCAGGACAAGCTGGATGAGCTGACCCAGCAAGCGCAAAATCCGCCGCCGCCCGCCAGCCCAGCCGATGACACCGCCGCCACAGAACAACAGCCGGGCGAGCAGCAAGACACGCCGGCCGACGACGGCAAGGACGAGCAATCAGAACAAGGCAACGGCGGCGAGCAGCTGTTTGCCGCCCGCACGCCGCAGGACATCGGCACCATACGCCTGGCCAGCCACAGCAGCGACAGCGAAGCCAGCGGCCGCCGCAGCACGGTGCTGAATGCACGGCGGGGTCACAGCGTGCGCGCCGTACCCAATGCCCAACCGCAGGCGCTGGCACTGGACGCCACCCTGCGCCATGCCATCCAGCGCAATCCGGCGGACTTTGCCGTCACCCGCGCCGACCTGCACGACAAGGTGCGTACGGCAAAACAGGGCAATCTGATTGTGCTGGTGGTGGACGCCTCCGGCTCCATGGCCGCCCAGCAGCGCATGGAACAGGTAAAGGGTACGGTGCTCAGCCTGCTGCAGGACGCCTACCAGCGCCGCGACCAGGTGGCGGTGATTGCCTTCCGTGGCCGTCAGGCCGAGCTGGTGCTACCGCCCACCCGTCAGGTGGAACAGGCCGAACAGGCGCTGCACGCCCTGCCCACCGGCGGCCGCACCCCGCTGCCGCATGCGCTGCAACTGGCCGCCACCACGCTGGGCCGTCAGGGTGCGCAGGGCCTGTCACCGCTACTGGTGTTGCTGAGCGACGGCCGTGCCAATGTGGCACTGGGCGAAGACCATGCCGACCCGTGGCAGCAAAGCCTGCAACTGGCGGGCGAGCTGGCCAACGCCGCCATCCCGGCGCTGGTGCTGGATACCGAACAAGCTTATGTCAAGCTGGGCCGCGCCCGCCAACTGGCCGAAGCGCTGCAGGCGGAATACCTGCCGTGCGAGCAGCTGTCCAGCGAACAACTCACCATCACGATTCAGGCGCGACTGGGCTGATGCCGTCGCGTTGCATAAAGGAACAGACATGATTATCTGCATCGGTGCCGGTCCCGGCGATATCGGCTACCTGCCACGCCGCTCGGCCGACCTCATTGCCAACGCCGACGTTGTTGCCGGCTTCAACGCCGTCATCGACGTAGTGCGCCCGCTGATTCCGGACAGCGCCCAGGTCATCCAGATGGGTTACCGCGACCAGGTGGCCCAGCTGGACGAAGTGGCCAAACTGCACCACGCCGGCAAGAACTGCGTGGTGGTATTCATGGGCGACATCCACTTCAGCGGCTTCCAGTATCTGGAACGGGTGGAACGCGCCTGTGGTCACCCGGTGGAAACCATGCCCGGCCTGTCCTCGGCCCAGGTACTGGCCTCGCGCGCCAAGGTGTGTTTTGACGAAACCACCTTCATCACCTTCCACCGCCGTGGCGACCTCACCCCGTTCAAGCGCCATCTGGTGCATGTGCTGCAAGACCAGCGCAATGCCATCGTGATTCCCTGTCCCTGGGACGAGGCGCGCTCCTTCATGCCCTGGCATATCGCTGCCTACCTGCTGGAAAACGGCATTCCGGCCGACCAGCAGGTGGAAGTATGGGAAAACCTCACCCGTGGCGAAGCCGAATGGCACGGCACGCTGGCCGAGTGTGCCGAACACCGCTGTTCGGACATGAGCATCATGCTGATCCGCACCAAAACGCCGATGGCCAGCCAGATCGAGCCCAGCCATCTGCCCACGCCGGAGCAGGCGCAATGAGCACGCAGGACTACAGCATCGTGCTGGCCGGGCATGGCAGCCGCGACCCGGCCGGTATTGCTGAATTCATGGCGCTGGTGGACATCATGCGCCAGCGTGCACCGCAGCGCCGCATCTACCACGGCTTTCTGGAGTTCGCCACGCCCACCATCGATCAGGCGGTGGCAGAAGCCATTGCCGATGGTGCCAAAACGGTGGTGATGACCCCCGGCGTACTGCTGGCCGCCACCCATGCCAAGAACGACATGCCCAGCGAACTGCTGGCGCTGCAACAGGAACACCCGGACACCAGCTTCCACTTTGGCGCGGCCATGGACCTGCACCCGCGCCTGCTGGAGCTGTGCCGCCTGCGCATCATCGAGGCCGAGGCACGCTCAACGCGCACCGTGGCGCGTGGTGACAGCTGCCTGGTGGTGGTGGGCCGTGGCACCACCGACCCGGACGCCAACTCGGAAATCGCCAAACTCACCCGCATGCTGGAAGAAGGCATGGGCTTTGGCGCATCCTTTGTCTGCTATTCCGGCACTGCGCGCCCGCTGGTGGCCGACGGTCTGAAAGCGGCCAGCCTGCTGGGTTTTGAGCGCATCGTGGTGCTGCCTTACTTCCTGTTCGATGGCGTGCTGGTCAAGCGCATTTACGGCGCGGTGGACGATCTGGCAGCGCGCTGCCCGGATATCGAAGTGCTGGCTGCGCCTTATCTGGGCGTGCACGAACAGGTGGCCGAGGTGTTTCTGGAGCGGGCGCAGGAAGGCGTGGAAGGCCGCGCCAGCATGAACTGCTCGCTGTGCAAATACCGGGTGCAGATCATCGGTTTCGAGCAGCAAGTGGGCACGCCGCAACAAGGCCATCACGGCAAGGTGCGCGGCCTGCTGGCCAAGGACAACACCCCTGCTGCAGCGCCCGCCTGGCCGCCCTATGTGCCGCACCCCATCGAGGCGGAAAGCATGCGCATCATCCGCGAGGGACGCGACTGGTCGGCCTTCCCGGCAGAACAGCACACCGCGCTGCACCGTCTGGTGCACACCACCGGCGACTTCAGCAGCGTGGACGAGCTGTTTTTCTCCCCCGGCGCAGCCGCCATCGGCATGCGCGCCCTGCTGCGCTGCCGCCGCATCGTCACCGATGTCACCATGGTGGAAACCGGCCTCAAGCGCGCGGTACTGCAACAGCTGGAAGTGGAAACCTGGTGCGGCGTGCACGACCCGGAAACCTATCTGCTGGCCGAGGCCCACGGCCTCACCCGCTCTGCTGCCGGCATCCGCCGCGCCTGGGAAAAGTTTGGCAATGACGTGATCGTCGCGATTGGCGACGCGCCCACTGCCATCATGGAACTGGTACGGCTGGTGCGCGAACACGGCTGGCGGCCACAACTGGTAGTGGGCCTGCCGGTGGGCTTTGTCGGCACCCGCGAATGCAAGGACGCGCTGCGCGGCCTGCTGCAAGTGCCACGCATCACCAATAGCGGCACCCGTGGCGGCTCGCCGTGGGCGGCTACCATCGTCAATGCGCTGATGATTGACGCCATCGGCCACGTGTACCAGCAGCAACAGGCAGCGCAAGAGGCATGACCCACGAACGGCGCGTCCCCTACGACCTGACGGTGCCGGCCCCCAACGGCCTGCGCCGCGGTCGCACCACCGGCAGCTGTGCCACCGCCGCGGTAAAAGCCGCGCTGGCCTGCCTGCTGGACGGGGTGCGCGCCAGCGAAGTGGACATCAGCCTGCCCGACCCGGACTACTACCTCACCGTGCCGATACAGGCGGTGGACCTGCTGGATGAACACACCGCGCGCGCCGAAGTACTGAAAGACGGCGGCGACGACCCGGACAACACCCACGGCGCCACCATTTTTGCCGAGGTGCGGCGCAATGGCAGCGGCCAGCTGCGCTTTATCGCCGCCGAAGGCGTGGGCACCGTCACCCTGCCCGGCCTGCGCATTCCACCGGGCGAACCAGCCATCAACCCGGTACCACGGCAGATGATGCAGTGGGCGGTGGCCGAGGTGCTGGCTGGCCGGGCCGACCCCGGTTTTGACCTGGCTATCGGCTGCGTGGAGGGCGGGCGCATTGCCAAGCGCACTTTCAATCCGATGCTGGGCATCGTCGGCGGCATTTCCATCCTGGGCACCAGTGGCATTGTCGAGCCGATGTCGCTGGCAGCGTGGATGGCTTCCATCGAGGTGTATATCCGCGTGGCGCTGGGCGATTTGCCTGCCGCCATCGCCTTCACCCCCGGCAAGATAGGCCGTGGCTACGCCGCCGATGTGCTGGGCCTGCCGAAAAAACAGGTGGTGCAGATTGCCAACTTTGTCGGCAGCTCGCTGGAACAGGCCGAGGCCATCCTGCAGGAACAGGGCCGCGTGTTGGACACCCTGTGGGTGCTGGGCCACCCCGGCAAGCTGGCCAAGCTGCTGGACCCCACGGTATGGGACACCCACTCCGGCAAAAGCGCCATGGCCATGGGCGATGTGGCGCAGCTGGCAGCAGAACTGGGCCTGAGCATGGCGCTGGTACAGGCCATCCGCCAGGCCAATACGGTGGAAAACATCGTGCAGATATTGCAAGGCCATCCGCAGGCGCAAGCCTTCTGGATGGAGATAGAACAGCGGGTATCCACCCGCATGCACAGCCGACTGCCCAGCGCCCGCCGCGTGGCAGTGCGGCTGTTCAGCATGGACGGCACGCCGCTGGGCGAGGCCGCCGGAGACACACATGAGTGAACTGGGACATTTCATTGGCGTGGGCGTAGGCCCGGGCCAGGCCGGGCTGATACCGGTGGCTGCGCTGCAGGCCCTGCAGCAGGCCGACATCATCTACCTGCCGCGCGCACGTGGCAGCGAGCAATCGGTGGCACAGCAATGTCTGGCCGGCCTGCCTGTCGACGCCAGCAAATTCCGTGACGTGGAATTCATCATGGACCCGGACCGCAGCCTGCTGGCCGACCACTACGCCGCGCTGGCCGCCAGCGTGGCTGCCGAGCTGGAGCAAGGCCGCAACGTCGCTTATCTCACCATCGGCGACAGCATGACCTACTCCACCTACGGTTATTTGCTGGCCGCGCTGCGCGAACGCCTGCCCGGCCTGGCCCACACCACCTTTCCCGGCGTCACCAGCTTTGCCGCCACCGCCTCGGCGCTGTCCTGGCCGCTGGGCGAAGGCAAGGAACGCATGCTGATTCTGCCCTGCCCGGACGACATGGCCGCGCTGGAAGCGGACATCGCCAGCCACGACATCGTGGTGCTGATGAAAATCGGCCAGCGTCTGCCGGACGTACTGGCCCTGCTGGCGCGGCTGGGTATTGCCCAGCATTGTGCCTTTGCCCGCCGCATCGGCCTGAGCGATGAAATCCTGTGTCCGGATGTCAGCCAGCTGGACGCCTCGGCCAGCGGTTACCTTGCCACCATGCTGATCCGCCGTCAGGCGAGAGAGAAACGTCATTCATGAAAGTCTATTTCATTGGTGCCGGCCCCGGTGCCGCCGACCTGATCACCCTGCGCGGCGCACGCCTGTTGGGTAGCTGCGGCATGGTGCTGTACGCCGGTTCCCTGGTGCCCACCGACATGCTGCAGCATTGCAGTGAAGGTGCCGAAATCCTGGACACCGCCGAACTGTCGCTGGACCAGCAGGAAGACTGCTACCGCCGCGCCCAGGCCGCCAATATCGATGTGGCGCGGCTGCACTCCGGCGACCCGGCCATCTACGGTGCCACTGCCGAACAAATGCGCCGGCTGGAAGCGCTGGGTATTGAATACGAAATCGTCCCCGGCGTGTCCTCCTTCACCGCCGCCGCAGCCGCACTGGGCAGCGAGCTGACCCGCCCGGCCATCTCGCAGTCCATCATCCTCACCCGCGTCTCCGGCCGTGCCAGCGCGGTGCCGGAGCTGGAATCCATCGCCCGCTTTGCCGAACACCAGGCCACCATGTGCATCTTCCTGTCCGGCCAGCGGCTGAAATACACCGTGGCCGACCTGCTGCTGCACTACCCGTCGGACACCCCGGTGGCACTGGTGCGCCGCGCCAGCTGGCCGGACCAGTCCATCCACCGCAGCACACTGGGCAAGCTGCTGGAAGAGGTAAAACAGAAAGACTGGCTGCTCACCACCCTGCTGCTGGTGGGTGCGGCACTGTCGCGCGAAGGCGGAGTGGAATCCAGCCTGTACGCCGCTGGCTTCACTCATATTTTCCGCGATGGCAGCGACCGCAAAACCCCGCGCCCCAGCAAGCGCAAGCCGGAACTGGCGGCACCATCGGAACAGGACCCGGAGCAGCAAGCCTCGTGAGCCACACCGCCATCTGGACAGTACGCGCATCGGCACTGCCGCTGGCGCGGCAACTGGCCGCCGCGCTGGACGCCACCCTCTACCAGCCCTGGCAACAGCCGGATGACAACGCGCGCCAGCAGTTTGCCGCCGTCTTCCACCAGCATCGCCAGTGGGTGTTGCTGATGGCCAGCGGCATTGCCGTGCGCTATCTGGATGGCCTGCCACACAGCAAACTCACCGACCCGGCCGTGGTGGTGCTGGACGAAGCCGCGCGCTTTGCCATTCCGCTGCTGTCCGGCCACGAAGGCGGTGCCAATGCGCTGGCCTACCACGTCGCGCGCCTGACCGGTGCCACCCCGGCCATCACCACGGCAACCGAAGCACTCAAGCCGCTGACGCTGGGTATAGGCTGCCGCCGTGGCAAAAGCGCCGACGCCATCGAACAGGCGGTGTTGCAGGCGCTGGCCGGACGCAGCCTCAGTGAAGTGCACGAAGTGGCCACCATCGATCTGAAGGCCGATGAGCTGGGCCTGCTGGAGTTCTGCGCCCGTCACGACCTGCCCTTGCGCGTCATCGCCCGCGCCGACGTCGCCGCCCGTGGCTGGACCGGCCAGCCCTCCGCCTGGGTACAGCAGAAGGTGGGCGTGGACGGGGTGTGCGAACCCTGCGCGCTGATTGCCAGCCCGCGCGGGCGGCTGCTGGTGCCAAAGATGGCGCGTGAAGGGGTGACGGTGGCGGTAGTGGAGGATGGGTTTGCTGATTTTGGCGCAGGTGAATAACGTCGCCAAACGCGGGGGGCAGGCCAAAGCAGGGTTGGCGAACCGGAACTGGAACCGGCAGACCGCATAGGTCTCCCCACCTGGCCCGCCATAAACCATACGGACACAAGCTAAAGAAGCCGCGCAGTGCGGCTTCTCATGCCAGTTACAAGACAGGTCGCCAAACCTGATTGCGCTTGTAAACGCAACGGGATAAGGCTAATCAGCGTTGTTGGCAGCGGCAAGGTTAGAGGGGCGTGGAAACACTGGCAAGAGGTGCAGGTAAGGGTTTTGTATCCGCTTACGCGGATGATGGTTTAAGGGCCGCTTCCACGCGGCGGACGGTGCTTATTTGATCAGAACGCCTGTCGGAGCAGGCCAGTCCCGTCAGCGCAAGCCGACGCAGAAGTGCCGCCCAGGGTGTTAAGCGGTCGGCTGTCCGCAGCGGCGCGACGTTAGCGCGCCGCAAGTTCCGGCCGCGCCCTGGGCGGCATGGCTGGGGCGGGAATTCGACGCGCTGCGGGTCGCCTTTTCTTTGGGTACTTTCTTTTGGCGAAGCAAAAGCAAAGTACCTCGCCGGCGGGGCGAGACCCGCGAAGTGGCTTTTGTTGTTGGTTTTGCTCTTGGTTTTACGTTGTTGAAAACAGGGCAAGCATCCGCTCATGCGGATAATGATTTACATGCCGCTTCCGCGCGGCGGACGGGAAAGAGGGCTTGCCTGGCCAAGCCCTCCTTCACCTCCAAGGCCACCCCACAAGCATGGCCTGCGGCTACCCTCCGGGACCTGACACTGCTGCGGCACGGCTGGAACTCGCGATTGGCTTACGTCCAATCGCTCAAACAGCCAGCCGCTTAAAACCGCAGCAGCGTCACCCGTCGGCATGCTTGACGGGGCCCATGGGCGCATCGGTACGGTGGTTGATTTTTGAAAGACAAAAAGCATCGTTGATGATTTGCTCTCGTGACGAGGCCAAGACAGCAGTAGAAATAGGATGTGCGGGGTGTCGTCTCAGTCGTTGGCTCGTTGAAACAACAAATTCAACGCAGCCCGGTCCCGTCAGCGCGAGCCGACACAGACGTGCCGCCCAGGGTCTTAAGCGGTCGGCAGTCCGCAGCGGCGCGACGGTAGCGCGCCGCAAGTTCCGGCCGCGCCCTGGGCGGTGCGGCTGGGGCGGGAATTCGCGGCGCTGCGGGTCGCCTTTTCTTTGGGTACTTTCTTTTGGCGAAGCAAAAGCAAAGTACCTCGCCGGCGGGGCGAGACCCGCGAAGTGGCTTTTGTTGTTGGTTTTGCTCTTGGTTTTACGTTGTTGAAAACAGGGCAAGCATCCGCTCATGCGGATAATGATTTACATGCCGCTTCCGCGCGGCGGACGGGAAAGAGGGCTTGCCTGGCCAAGCCCTCCTTCACCTCCAAGGCCACCCCACAAGCATGGCCTGCGGCTGCCCGACAGGGCCCGACCGGTGCGAGGCGCGCCTGAACTCGCGATTTGCTAACGTCAAATCGCTCAAACAAAGCAGGCGCTTAACACCTCGCCCCGGCCACCCGTCGGCATGCTTGACGGGGCCAAGGGTGGCGTCGGTACGGTAGTTTTTCGATAGGGGAAATGGATTTATTCGGGAGCGTTGTGCGGTGGATAGCCCCTTTGGGGCATCCACCCTACAAGGAAGCTTGGCAGGTAGGGCGGAAGCCCCAGAGATTTACCGGGGCGTTCCGCCATCAAACGGACCATCCCCGCGCACAACAAAAATCAGCTGTTCGGACTTTGGAGTGAGACATTTTTCGGAGCAGACCGGTCCCGTCAGCGCGAGCCGACACAGACGTGTCGCCCAGGGTGTTAAGCGGTCGGCTGTCCGCAGCGGCGCGACGTTAGCGCGCCGCAAGTTCCGGCCGCGCCCTGGGCGGTGCGGCTGGGGCGGGAATTCGACGCGCTGCGGGTTGCCTTTTCTTTGGCTTCTTTCTTTTGGCAATGCAAAAGAAAGAAGCTCGACGGCGGGGCGAGACCCGCGAACTTGGTTTGGCTTTCCCGTGGGAGTTAGAAAGAGAACTCTCGCGATCAAACCCGACAGCGCAGGACCACAGTCCAGCACCGCTACGTAACAAATGCAGGATTTACATCAGCAATGCGCACCACGCATTGCCCAGACAAACTTTTGGCAGGCCCCGCCTGCACGCAGCAGAAAGCATCAAGCAATGACCGGAAAACTCTATCTTGTCTCCGTCGGCCCCGGCAGCCGCGAACTGATCCCGCCCATGGTGGAACAGGCACTGGCCGCCAGCGACGTCATCGTCGCTTACGACCTCTACCTTACATGGATCCAGCCGTGGATTGCCGGCAAGGACATCCGCACCCTGCCGCTCACCCAGGAACGCGACCGCGCCCAGCTGGCACTGGCCGAAGCCCGCGCCGGCAAGACGGTGGCGCTGATTTCCAGCGGCGACATCGGCATTTATGCGATGGCCACGCTGGCCTACGAAGACATGCGTGAGGACGATACCTTCGACGTGCAGCTGATTCCCGGCATCACCTCGGCCAATGCCTGCGCCTCGCTGCTGGGCGCGCCGCTGTCGCACGACTTTGCCACCCTCAGCCTGTCCGACCTGCTGTGCCCGTGGGAGTGGATTGAAAGCCGCGCCCGCCATATTGCCGAGGCCGATCTGGCCGTGGTGTTTTACAACGTGCAAAGCAAGCAGCGCCAGGAAGGCGTGTACCGCATTCTGGACATCATGCTGGAACACAAGCGGCCGGAAACCCTGTGCGGCATCGTGCACAATGCCTACCGCGAAGGCCAGACGGTGGAAATCGTCACCCTGGCCGAGCTGCGCACGCGCCAGTTCAACATGCTCACCTCGCTGGTAATCGGCAACCGCTTCACCCGCCGCAAACGCAACTGGATGTTCACCCCGCGCGGCTACTTCAACTGGCAGAACACCGCCGACACCATTACCGCCGACAGCCTGCCCGGCGCCGCTGCCTGGGTGTTTGCCGGCACCAGCGACGGCAATGCGCTGGCACGCCAACTAGCAGAAAACGGCCAGCCGGTGATCGTCAGCACGGCAAGCGACTACGGTGCCGAAATCGTCGCCGCCGACAGCCCCGGCCTCACCAGCATCAGCGGGCGGCTGGGGGTGGAGCGTCGCCGCGAGCTGCTGCAACAAAGCCAGGCACGCTGCATTGTGGATGCCACTCACCCCTATGCCACGGAAATGTCGCAGCAGCTGATGGCGCTGGCACGCGAGCTGGCCCTGCCCTATCTGCGCTACGAGCGCCCCAGCGCTGTCGACCAGCACCCGGCGATTCACTGCAGCAGCATGGCTGAAGCGGCAAAACTGGCGATGCAGCACGGCCAGCGCATTTTCCTGGCCACCGGCAGCAAGGAGCTGGCGAGCTTTGTGCAGGCCGAGGGCGCGGCCGACAAGCAATGGTTCGTGCGGCTGGCACCGGACCCGCAACACCTGCAACGCGCCATCGACCTGGGCATTCCGCGTGCACGCCTGTGTGCCATGCAAGGCCCGTTCTCGCAGGCGGCCAATGAAACCCTGTGGCGCGACTGGCAGATCGACTGCGTCATCAGCAAGCAATCGGGTGACGCCGGTGGCTACAGCGCCAAGGCTGCTGCCGCTGCTGCGCTGGGCATTCCCTTCATCGTGGTGGATCGTCCGCAGCTGGACTACCCGCTCAGCTTTGCGGACTTCACCAGCCTGCAAGCTGCACTGGAGCAACTGGCATGAGCAGCCCGCGCATTCCGGTCACCGTGCTCACCGGTTTTCTGGGCGCGGGCAAAACCACCCTGCTGTCCAATCTGATCCGCGACAGCAAACAACGGCGGCTGGCCATTCTGGTCAACGAGTTTGGCGAGGTATCCATAGACGGCACCATCCTGCGCACGGACGACAAGGCCGGGGTGGAGATTCACGATCTGGCCAATGGCCTGGTGGCTTACGACGACGACGAGCACTTCCTGCCCACCATGCTGGCCTTGTGGCAGCGCCGTCAGCAGATCGACCATGTGCTGATCGAAACCTCGGGGCTGGCCCTGCCCAGCGCGGTGATGGAGCAGCTGCAAGGCCCGGAGCTGGCCGAACGCTTTGTGCTGGACGCCACGCTGGCGGTGGTGGACACCCCGTTGCTGTTGGCGGGTGACTTTGACAGCGGCCACGGCCAGCAGGACGACGCGGTAGCCAGCCTGTTCCGCCAGCAGCTGGAAAACGCCGACATTGTGGTGCTCAACAAAATCGACCAGCTTGACGACACCGCCATGCTGCAAGCGGAAAGCACGGTGCGCCAGTTGGCCCCGTCCATCCGCTTCATCGAGCTGGCCTATCAGGCCAAACTGGATACCCGGCTGACGCTGGGCCTGCATCTGCACGAAGTCAGCGGCAGCGGTCACCGCCATTACGGCCCGGTCTCCAGCCTGCCGCTGAATCTGCGCCCGCTGGCCAACCAGGCGCTGCTGGACGGCCACAGCCACGGCGGCCTGGCCGCGCACAGCCATGGCCTGGCCACTCACAAGCATTTTCACGAACAGGACCCGGGCTGGCAGTCTTTCCTGATTCGCAGCAAGGACGCACAGGACGCAGCTCGCCTGCTGGCAGCGGTGGAAACAATTGCCCGCGAGGAAGCGCTGTTGCGCATCAAGGGCCATGCGACCAGTGCCAATGGAGAGGGCCGGCTGACACTGCAAGCGGTACGCCAGCGCGTGCAACTGCAACAGGAAGCGGACACCGCCGCGCCACGGCAGGCGCAGCTGGTATTCATCGGCTATCACCCCAGCCGCCCGCGCATTGTGGAGCGGCTACGGGCACTCACCGGCACTCACTGGCAGTAAGAGTGACTGACAAAAACCCTGTAGCGGCGTTGCGCCTCCTTGCCGTACTGCTTGTACTGTCTGCGTCGGCGCGCCTTGCCACAGGGACGCTGCGCTATTTTTTCAGCCACTCCAGCTGTACCCATAAGCAATAACCCGACTGCTGCATCAGGCCAGCAATCAGAAGGAAAGCACCATGAAAACCGACGCCGCCGCCCACCAGCGCATGGTGGAAAAGCGCAAGGCCGGCTTTGAAAAGAAAAAGGCCGCCGCCACCAAGGAAAAAGGCTTGCTCATCGTCCATACCGGCACGGGCAAGGGCAAGAGCAGCGCTGCCTTTGGCATGGGTCTGCGCATTGTCGGCCACGGCATGCAGCTGGGCGTGGTGCAGTTCATCAAGGGCGCGCTGCACACCGCTGAGCGCGATCTGTTCAGCCGCTTCGACAACTGCCGCTTTCTCACCATGGGCGAGGGCTATACCTGGAACACCCAGAACCGCGAGGCCGACATCGCCACCGCACGCCAGGGCTGGGAGGCCGCACTGGAAATGCTGAACAGCGGCGACTACGACATGCTGATTCTGGACGAACTGAACATCGTGCTGAAGTACGACTACCTGCCGCTAGACGAGGTACTGGCGGCGCTGGCGGCTCGCCCGGCCAATCTGCATGTGGTGATTACCGGCCGCCATGCGCCGCAGGCGCTGATTGATGCCGCCGATCTGGTAACGGAAATGAAGCTGGTGAAGCACCCCTTCCGCGAACAGGGCATCAAGGCGCAAGCCGGTGTGGAGTTCTGACATGGCTATTCGCCACTGCCCGGCCCTGTTCATCAGCGCCCCCGCCTCGCACCAGGGCAAGACCACCCTTACTGCCGGGCTGGCGCGCTACCACCGCCAGCAGGGCCGAACCGTGCGCGTGTTCAAGACCGGGCCGGATTTCCTCGACCCCTATGTGCTGGAACAAGCCAGCGGCCACACCGTGTACGCGCTGGATTTGTGGATGAACGGTGAGGATGACTGTCGCCAGCGCCTGTATGCCGCTGCCGCCGAAGCCGACCTGATTCTGATCGAAGGCAGCATGGGCCTGTTTGACGGCACCCCCAGCAGTGCCGATCTGGCCCAGCTGTTCGGCGTGCCGGTGGCCGCCATCATCGACGCGTCCGGTATGGCGCAAACCTTTGCGGCGGTGGCGCATGGCCTGGCCACCTTCCGCCCCGGCCTGCCGTTTTACGGCGTACTGGCCAATCAGGTGGCATCCACTCGTCATGCAGAAATGCTCAGCGCCGCCCTGCCCGCCAGCCTTCACTATCTGGGCGCGGTGATGCGCCAGCAGGACATGGGCCTGCCGGAGCGCCATCTGGGCCTGGTTCAGGCGCAGGAAGTGGACGATCTGGAAGCACGGCTGGAGCGCGCCGCTGCCCAGCTGGCCAATACCGCGCTGGCGCAATTGCCACCGCCGGTCGCCTTCCAGCCTGCCACGGCACCCAGCCTGCCACGGCTGCTGGACGGCGTGCGCATCGCCATCGCCCGCGATACCGCCTTCAGCTTCATCTACCCGGCCAATATCCAGACGCTACAGGCAATGGGGGCCGAGCTGCATGACTTCTCGCCACTGGCCGACGATGCCCTGCCCGACTGCGACGCAGTCTGGCTGCCCGGCGGCTACCCGGAACTGCATCTGGCGGCACTGGCCCGCGCCCAGCATAGCCGCGCCAGCCTGCATGCCCACGTGGCAGCAGGCAAGCCGCTGTATGCCGAATGTGGCGGCATGCTGTATTTGCTGGACAGCCTGACCGACAAACAAGGCCAGCGCGAGCACATGCTGGGCCTGCTGCCCGGCCATGCCCGGCTGAATAGCCGCCTGAGCGCGCTGGGCCTGCAACAGCTGGAGCTGGATGGCGCAACCGTGCGTGGCCACACTTTTCACTATTCCAGCCTGGATACGCCCATCACCCCGCTCACCCATGCCAGCCGCGCTACCGGTAGCGGGCCGGGCGAGGCGGTATACCGCCACGGCAGCCTGCTGGCCAGTTATCTGCACCTGTATTTCCCGTCCAACCCTGTGGCCTGTGCCAGATTGTTCCTGCCATGAATGCTTACCCCCAAACCGACATCGACGCTGTCTACCGCGCCATCCGCGAACGGCGCGACATGCGCCACTTCAAGCCGGACCCGGTGGACCCGGCTCTGCTGCAACGCCTGCTGCAAGCCGCGCACCTGGCCCCCAGCGTGGGTTTCATGCAGCCCTGGCGCTTTATCCGCATTAGCGATACCGCCCTGCGCCAGCAACTGCATGCCGAGGTAGAGGTAGAACGGGTGGCCACCGCCAAGGCACTGGGCCAGCGCGAAGACGAATTCATGAAGCTGAAGGTGGAGGGCATTCTCGACTGCGGCGAGGTGCTGGTGGCAGCCCTGATGGACGGACGCGAACGCCATGTATTCGGCCGCCGCACCCTGCCGGAAATGGATATCTGCTCCATCGCCTGCGCCATCCAGAACATGTGGCTGGCGGCCCGCGCCGAGGGCATCGGCCTGGGCTGGGTATCGCTGTTCGACCCGCAGCGGCTGGGCACGCTGCTGGGCCTGCCGGCCGAGGCCAAGGCGGTGGCCATTCTGTGCATCGGCCATGTCGAAGCCTTCTACGACAAGCCCATGCTGGAACAGGAAAACTGGGCGCAGCGGCAAAACCTGGCCGAGCTGGTGTTTGAAAACGGCTGGGCCCGGCCACACACGCCCGCGGCTTGACCGCCACCGGGCAAATGGCCGCCTTACGCGCAGGCTCAGACCATCGCCGACATACCACGTGGCAACAGCGCTGTGTCAGCCATGCTCAGCGCGCGGCGCTATTGCGATGGCTGCTGAATGGTGTCAGGAACTGCTGGCGGAAATAGTCGCGAAACAAGGCGATGGCCGGGCTGATTTCAGCCTGCGCC
The DNA here is from genome assembly GCF_016429115.1 of Aquitalea sp. ASV15. Classification (NCBI taxonomy): domain Bacteria; kingdom Pseudomonadati; phylum Pseudomonadota; class Betaproteobacteria; order Neisseriales; family Chromobacteriaceae; genus Aquitalea; species Aquitalea sp. ASV15. The sequence continues at coordinate 46,340 of NZ_JAELTZ010000032.1, forward strand.
TTCCACGCCAGCCCCAGCGTCATCGGCGGCACCTGCTGGTGCAGATTGACCGTTTCGATACGCCGCCCCTCCAGCGACCACGGCCGGTACACCATGTCCGACAAAATGGATACGCCACTACCATTGGCCACCATGCTACGCACCGCTTCCACCGAACTGGTCCGCAGCCTGACCTGTGGCTGCAAGCCGGCCTGCCCCCAATAACGCAAGGCTGTCTGTTCCGCCTCATCCACCGTCAGCATGATATACGGCTCGCGGGCAACATCCTGCAAGCTGGGGGCCGGATGAGACAGCAGCGGGTGCTGTGCCGGCAGCCACAGGCGCCGGGGCGAGCTGATAATGGGCTCCAGCTGCAATGCCGGGTTGTCCACATTGGAGCTGAGCAACACCGCCACATCGAAGTCCTGCTGCAACAAGCCGGCTTCGATCTCGGCGCGCGGCAATTCGTGCAGCCGTATTGCCAGCTGCGGATACAGCGCCGCCAGACGCCGCAGATGCGCCGGCAAAAAATACCCCATCACCGTATAGGTGGCCGCCACGGTAAGACAGCCGGCAAAATCACTTTCCCGCTTGCGCAGCAACATGGCCTCTTCCACATTGGCCAGAATCCCGTAGGCCTGTCCCAGAAAGCGCCGTCCGCAATCGGTGAGCACCATGCCGTGGGGGTGACGGACAAACAGGCGCACCACCAGCATTTCTTCCAGTTGCCGGATGGCTGCCGTCACTGCCGATTGGGTGATGCACAGCTGGATGGCCGCCTGGGAAACCTGCCCGGTTTCAGCCGTGGCAACAAAATACTTCAATTGCCGGAAGGAAAAGGCCAAAGTGCTTGCTCTCCATCTTGTTTACGGCGCCTGTCGGCCTGGCCCGATGGCAGCGCCAAACTCAGTCACCCGGCAAGCTGAAATGGTGCGACCTGACTTGAGTAGGCGAGTCAACCCTCACCCATCCGTACATCAGCCACCCCCTTCTTGCCCGGCCCATTCCGTCGGCTGTGCCTGCACCGCGGCTGGCGGCGCACAGGCGGCAGCGCTCTTTTGCAAGGCGTTCAGGTAGCGTTTGTTGGTGAGGTCATCGTACA
>NZ_JAELTZ010000230.1:0-301 GCF_016429115.1 Aquitalea sp. ASV15
CAATATCGTGTGCAATGCCAATCCGGAATGGTATGGCAATGCCGCACGCCTGGGCTGGACGCGCGAATTCTATCCGCAAGTGGAGCGGGCGCTGTCGCTCAAGGACATGCCGGACCTGCACCAGGCCTGTCTCTTATACACATCTCCGAGCCCACGAGACATTAACAAGGATCGCGTATGCCGTCTTCTGCTTGACAAGGGGGGGGGGGGGGGGGGGGGGGGGGGGGGGGGGGGGGGGGGGGGGGGGGGGGGGGGGGGGGGGGGGGGGGGGGGGGGGGGGGGGGGGGGGGGGGGGGGGGGG
>NZ_JAELTZ010000231.1:0-300 GCF_016429115.1 Aquitalea sp. ASV15
CCCAGGGATGCAGGCTGCGCACCAGGCGCATCACCATGGCAAAGCCGGGTGGCGCATGGCCCAGCGACAGCGGCAGCAACAGATAGAGCAGGCAGAGCAGCTCCAGGCCGGGCAACAGCACGCCGGTAAGCAGGATGAGCAGCGCCACCGGCTGCATCTGCTGCTGGGCCAGTTGCCAGGCGGTGCCGAGCAAGGTGGTGGCGGTGCGCACGCCACCGGCCTCCAGGCCGACCACGGGAAAGACATTGGCCAGGATAAAGACCAGCAGTCCGGCCAGCACCAGTGGCAGGGAGGTGGCGG
>NZ_JAELTZ010000232.1:0-299 GCF_016429115.1 Aquitalea sp. ASV15
GTGATTCAAATTGGTGCCGTCAGCAGCAGGCTGGCACTCCCCTTGCTTGATGCAAGCCCGATAAAAGCCGACAACAACGGGACTCGCCATGCCAAACTCGAATTCACCTTCCGATGTACTGTTCCTGTCTCTTATACACATCTCCGAGCCCACGAGACATTAACAAGGATCGCGTATGCCGTCTTCGGCTTGAAAAGAGGGGGGGGGGGGGGGGGGGGGGGGGGGGGGGGGGGGGGGGGGGGGGGGGGGGGGGGGGGGGGGGGGGGGGGGGGGGGGGGGGGGGGGGGGGGGGGGGGGGG
>NZ_JAELTZ010000233.1:0-291 GCF_016429115.1 Aquitalea sp. ASV15
GCTGATGACGGTGTAGATGTGCGGGTTGAAGTCATACAAATGGGTGGGCACACCCATCAATCCCCCGCCCGGCCCGGCCAGGAGACTGGAGCAGGCCGCCAGCCAGGGCAGCAGCAGGCAGAGCAGCACGCGTCGGAGCCAGCGGATGCCGTGCCGCCAGAGCTGTTGCTGCAGATAGCGCATGTCGCGCAGCTCCTGCGCATCACTGGGGAAGGCATCCAGCTGATCATCCCAGGGTGCGGCCAGCTGGGCGTGTTCCAGGTTTATTGGGGTTTCGGACATGACTGACCC
>NZ_JAELTZ010000234.1:0-282 GCF_016429115.1 Aquitalea sp. ASV15
CCCCCCCCCCCCCCCCCCCCCCCCCCCCCCCCCCCCCCCCCCCCCCCCCCCCCCTTTTCAAGCAGAAGACGGCATACGCGATCCTTGTTAATGTCTCGTGGGCTCGGAGATGTGTATAAGAGACAGCGTGGGCTCGGAGATGTGTATAAGAGACAGGTGCAGTACATGGCATGGTCGGCATCGCGCAGCAGCTCTTCTGCCTTGTGATAATGCTCGCGGTCGGCCAGCACCACGCCGACACTGGCGGTGGAGAAGACTTCACGTCCGGCCAGGATCACCGGC
>NZ_JAELTZ010000235.1:0-269 GCF_016429115.1 Aquitalea sp. ASV15
TCGCGCCAGTCAGGGTGTAGTCGCTGTCGCTCAGCGTCAGGCTGTTGAAGCCTGACAGGGCGCGGCTGCCAACGTGGGCGCTGGCCAGGGTGGCGCTGCCGCCAACGGTGACGGTGTCGCCAACGATCTGGTTGCTGACCGACAGGTTGCTGCCCTGGGCAGTAGTCGTGCCGTTATAGGTCTGGCTACCGGTCAGGGTCACCGCCAGCGGGTTGACCGTCATGCTGCCGGTCGCGCCAGTCAGGGTGTAGTCGCTGTCGCTCAGCGTC
>NZ_JAELTZ010000236.1:0-269 GCF_016429115.1 Aquitalea sp. ASV15
CCACCTCGCTATGGCCACCAGACATAAACTGTCAACAAACTTGAAGAAGCTTTGTGCCCCAGACACCGTCTGGAACACTGAATTAATCAGGTATCTTTATCCTGGATCTTTGATCGCGTCGCACATTCACTATCCATTCGGTCTCGGTCTCCCAAGCCACTCAAATGATAGGATCAAGCCTCACGAGCAATTAGTATCGGTTAGCTTAACGCCTCACAGCGCTTCCACACCCGACCTATCAACGTCCTGGTCTCGAACGACTCTTCAGG
>NZ_JAELTZ010000237.1:0-260 GCF_016429115.1 Aquitalea sp. ASV15
TGAAGGTGACGGTGACAGTCTGGCCGGTTTCCACGCCCGTGGTGGTACCGCTGACCACGGCGGCAGTGCTTTCGCTGCTGTTATAGACATGATCGCTGCCACTGCCATCACTGCTGATGGCAATGGTGGCCACCGTATCCTTGCTGTCGATATTGCTGGCGCTGGCGGTATTGCCGGCCACATCGCTGACGCTGGCTTTCACCGTTACCGCACCATCCACCAGGCCGCTCAGGCTGCTGGCCGGAACGGTCCAGCTGCCA
>NZ_JAELTZ010000238.1:0-255 GCF_016429115.1 Aquitalea sp. ASV15
GGCTGAGCAGGCGGCTGGGGTAGATGCGGATGTCCACCAGCATGTTGAAGTCCTTGCGCGGGGCATCGTATTCCATGCCGATGCGGGTGACTTCGCCAATCACGATGCCGCGGAAGTCCACCGGGGCACCCACGGTGAGGCCGCGTACCGATTGCTGGAATTTCAGCTGCAGCGGCAGCACTTCGTGGTCGGGCGACTGCATGGCCTGATCGCGGCTATTGGCCAGGAGGAAGGTGCTGCTGGCCGCGGCCGGCC